>CALZHV010000075.1 GCA_945787485.1 uncultured Lachnospiraceae bacterium | reverse complement strand
AAACACTGCCCCCTTTAATGCGCCTGCCGTAACCGTAGGTGCCATAAACAATCCCTGTATAATATTTCTTGTTACATTAAGTGAAGCTCCCACTTCCTTTCCAAGTCCCGGAGCTGTTAGTCTGTATGCACAATTTTCTATCAATTCTTTTTTACCACATATATATCCACCAATTGGAGCAAGTCCTCCACCCGGATTTTTTATCAAAGAACCTACAACCATATCTGCTCCAAACTCCGATGGTTCATATTCTTCAACAAATTCGCCGTAACAGTTATCTACCATGCATATAACATCACTCTTTATTGATTTTACAAATTTTATAACTTCTGTAATCGAAGCTACCGAAAGGGATGGTCTTACATCATAGCCTTTAGATCTTTGAATTTCAACAATCTTTGTTCTTTCATTAATAGACTCTCTGATTTTTTCAAAATCAAAGCTTCCATCAGGTAAAAGCTCTACCATTTTGAAGGTTATTCCAAACTCTGCCAAAGAACCCTTCGATTCTCTGACACCAATTACACCCTCCAAAGTATCATATACTTTACCAACCGGTGAAAGAATTTCATCACCGGGTCTTAAATTTGCACTAAGTGCTATTGTAAGGGCATGCGTACCGCATGTAATCTGCTGTCTTACAAGTGCATCTTCCGTACCAAATACGTTTGCATATATTTTTTCAACTGCTTCTCTTCCTGCATCATTGTACCCGTAACCTGTAGTCCCATACATATGTGATTCTTCAAATCTTGCTTCCTGCATTGCTTTTAAAACCTTTATCTGATTAAGCTCTGCAACAGCATCAATCTTTTCAAATCTTGGTTTTAGCGATTCTTCAATTTCCCGGCAAAAGTCATATACCTTTTCATCTATTCCTAAATTAAGATAATACTTTTTTAATGTATCCATATTTACTCCTTCTAGAACAATAAGCTAAATAATATTTCTTTTTTTCAGCTCATTCAACATAAAATCTAATTGAATTTCTTTTTCTGTAAGCTCGTCCTTATTTAACCATATTACTTCTTTTTCCCGTCTGAACCATGTCAGCTGTCTCTTGGCAAAATGTCTTGTATCACGTTTTAATATATATATTGCATCATCAAGGCTTATTTCATTGTTTAAGTACATTAGTATTTCTTTATATCCAAGCCCCTGCATTGAAACCATGTCCCTGTTAACATTATATTTTTCTACTAATGCTTTTACCTCATCCACAAGCCCATTTAAAATCATATTATCAATACGCTGTTCTATTCTCTTATACAAAATATTTCTATCACAATTTAAAACAAAATAAGCATTATTATACGGAGAAACCTTTTGACGTTCTCTTTCATTGTGAACTGATATTTTTTCTCCTGTCTGATGATAATACTCCAGTGCTCTTATAATTCTTCGTATGTTTTTTGTCCCGATTGCATCTAAGGCATCCTTATCAGTACTTTCTAACATTTTTATTAACGGATTAGGACCTTCTTCTTCATAAATTTTCTCCAGCGAAGCTCTGTAGCCGTCATCTGTATTTTCTTTAAAATCAATATCATATAATATTGCCTGTATATAGAAACCGGTTCCACCTGTAATTATCGGAATTTTATTTCTGCTATAAATGTCTTCCATTGCCTCACATGCCATTTTTTTAAATTCTGAAACATTAAAATTCTCCCATGGCTCCAAAACATCTATCAAATGATGTCTTATACCCTGCATTTCTTCAGGCATTATTTTAGCTGAACCTATATCTAAATGCTTATATACCTGTATCGAATCAGCTGATATGATTTCACCGTCTATTGCCTTGGCTAAATCCAAGGATAATTCAGTTTTGCCTACCGCTGTAGGTCCTGTTAAAATAACTAATTTCTTTTTATTCATAATTTATACCTGACGCTTGAATTTCTTCTCAAGCTCTGTTTTGTTCATAGCAATAATAGTTGGTCTTCCGTGTGGACATGTATAAGGATTTTCCAATTGCAGTAATTGATCAATTAGAGCATCTGCTTCTTCAAAGCTAAGTCTTGAATTTCCCTTAACAGATGCTTTACATGCCATAGTGGAAATTTTCCTAACAAATATATCATTTGAAATGTATCCGTTATTTTCAATAAGTGAACCGACAAAATCCATAAACATATCCCTTCCGTGAAGGCTGTACAGATTAGCCGGAACTGCATTGATTTTAAATTCATTGCCGCCAAATTCTTCTATGTCATATCCAAGCTTCATAAACAAATCATAATGAGCTAAAATCGCATCACGTTCTGCATATGAAACACTTATAACCATAGGCGGCATGAGTTGCTGTGAAAACACTTCCTTTGATTTAAAATCAGCCATAAGCTTTTCATAATTAACTTTTTCATGAGCTGCATGCTGATCCATTATATAAAGATTATCTTCATATTCTATTAACCAGTATGTTCCGAATAACTGACCTATTAATCTGTGTTTTTTTCTTGCTTCCTTTGAAAGGAAACCATCATCAAACAAAGTGCTTTGCGTACCCGTAACGTTTCTAAACTCATCAAATTCGCTGTCATTTATATCAATTTTTCCATCTTTTAAATCCTTACCAATCTGTTCAGATTGTTTGTACGCATTAACCTTTGATGTATTATAGCTGTTTTTATTTTCGTTTACATTAATAACAGTATTACTAGATATATTTACATCTTCTGAATTATTGTCAGCATTATTTATATTTTCAACAATGCTGTTTGATTTTTCATCAGTATTATTAATATCCTTTTCTGTACTGTCCGTAGTTATAATTACATTTTCGTGCTTATATTCATCTTTTATAATATTATTTGATTTATTGCTTTGATCCGCTTTTTTAAGTTCCTCTAAAATTTTATATGTAGAGCTGTAGACATTTGCTTTATGACTCGCCTGTGGAATCATTACTCTGTTTTTTTCAAATGGTTCTGCACTTCTATATGTCCTGCTGTTATTGGAAGTATTATTGGCAGTATCATTTTGATTTTCATATTTTGATTTAGGAATTAAATCTTTGTTTAAAAGAGCATTTCTTACCGTATTGGTTACAGCTTCAAAAAGCTCTTTTTCATTATCATATTTAAATTCCATTTTTGTAGGATGAACATTTACATCACATTTGTCTGAATCCATTTCCAAATAAAGAACTGTAAACGGAAATTTATGCTGCATTACAAATGTCTTATAACCTTCCTCTATTGCCCTGTTTACAGTATTGCTTTTTATGTATCTGTTATTGACAAAATATATTTCTAATGCTCTGTTACCGCGGCAGACAAATGGTTTTCCTATATACCCTTTAATATGTATGCCATTTACCTTGTTGTCAACTTCGATAAGATTTGATGTTATATCTCTTCCAAACAACTGATAAATTGTATCCTTTATATTTCCGTTTCCCGAAGTGTTAATTTTAGACTGGTTATTAATTATGAGCTTAAATGCAATTTCCGGATGCGACAATGCAAGCTTTAAACATAAATCATTTATGTATGATGCTTCTGTCATTGCAGATTTCAAGAATTTTTTTCTGGCGGGCGTGTTATAAAATAAGTTTCTTACTACAACCGTCGTTCCATCAGGTACACCAACCTCACTAAAGCTTATTTCCTCTCCACCATGAATAACATATTTAACGCCTACAATTTCATCGCGGGTTTTTGTTATCATCTCTGTTTGCGAAACTGCAGCAACTGTAGATAAAGCTTCACCTCGAAAGCCCAATGATGCTATTCGGTCAAGGTCCTCAATCTGCTCAATCTTGCTTGTAGCATGACGAAGATATGCCGTTCTAACTTCATCCTTTGGTATTCCGCACCCATTGTCTGTTACTCTGATAAAAGACATGCCACCTTCTTTTATCTCGACAGTTATAGATGTAGAACCGGCATCTATAGAATTTTCAAGAAGCTCCTTAACTACAGATGATGGCTTTTCTATAACTTCACCTGCAGCGATCTTATCAATTGTAGCTTTATCCAATAATTTTATCATTGTAATCTTTCCTTTAATTCCTGTAAATATAACATTGCCTTCATCGGTGTCATATTATTCAAATCAAGATTTTTAAGTTCATTAGCAATTGTCATCTCCGTTGCGGAAGAGAATAAAGACATCTGCTCAAATTCATTATTTTTCGTTTCTTTCTTATTATCATAAGTAGCCGCTTTTATATTCTTAGCCTTAAGCGTAATATCAGATTCGATAAGCTGATTGCAAATCTCATTTGCTCTTTGAAGAACGCTTTCAGGAACACCTGCCAGTCTTGCTACCTGAATACCGTAGCTTCTGTCAGCACCACCTTTTATTATCTTTCGTAAAAACACAATGTCATTTCCGTTTTCTTTTATTGCAATACAATAATTATTTACCGATGATAGTTTTCCTTCCAGCTCAGTTAATTCGTGATAATGAGTTGCGAATAAGGTTTTAGCTCCCAATATATCTTTATTAGCTATATATTCTACAACCGCCCATGCTATAGAAAGACCATCAAATGTCGATGTGCCTCTTCCTATTTCATCTAATATCAAAAGGCTGTCTGATGTAGCATTTCTTAATATGTTAGCTACTTCATTCATCTCAAGCATAAATGTAGATTGTCCCGAAGCCAAATCATCCGAAGCACCTACTCTTGTAAATATCCTGTCACAAATACTGATATTTGCTTTTTCAGCAGGTACAAACGAACCTATTTGCGCAAGTAATACAATGAGGGCAGTCTGTCTCATATATGTAGATTTTCCCGCCATGTTAGGACCTGTAATAATTGATATTGCACTTTCATCTTTATTAAGATATGTATCATTTGCCACAAAGCTGTCGTCCTTAAGCATTTTTTCAACAACCGGATGACGTCCGTTTTTTATATCAATTACTCCATTTTGGTTTATTTCAGGTCTTATATAATTATTTTTTTCAGCTACATATGCAAGACTTGCTAACGCATCTATTTCAGCAACAAAATGTGCTGTCTGCTGTACTCTTTTTAATGCACCTGCAAGAGTATCTCTTAATTGAACATACAATTCGTATTCCAATCCGTATAATCTGTCCTCAGCACCAAGAATGGTATTTGATAAATCATTTAATTCATCTGTTGTATACCTTTCAGCATTTGAAAGCGTCTGCTTTCTTATAAAATAATCAGGTACAAGGTCTTTATATGAATTTGTAACTTCAAAATAATATCCAAAAACCTTATTGAATTTTATTCTGAGATTTTTTATACCGGTCTTTTCTTTTTCTTTTGTCTCCAATTGTGCAAGCCAGTTCTTACATTCACTTTTTGCTACCTTTAATTTGTCAAGCTCATCAGAAAAACCATTTTTAAATATTCCGCCTTCTTTTATCGCAATAGGTGGTTCTTCCACAATAGCTTCATCCAACATTACAAAAAGGTCATCTAAAACATCGAATTTTCCATTTATTTCTTTAAATCGTTCACTGTCAAGCTCTGTAAGAAGATTTTTTATATCCGGCAAATATTGGATAGAATTTTTAAAAGCAAGCATATCTCTTGGATTTGCTGTTTTTAAAGATATTCTTGTCATAAGACGCTCAAGATCATATATAGAATTCAAGTATTCTCTTAATTCTTCTCTGGTGATAAGTGCATTATTTAATGCACTTATATTATCCTGTCGTCTTGTTATTTCTGTTATATCCAGCAATGGTTGTTCTATATATTCTCTAAGCTTTCTTGCGCCCATAGCCGTTTTTGTTTTGTCAAGAACCCACAACAAAGATCCTTTTTTCTGCTTATCTCTTATTGTCTCAGTAAGTTCAAGGTTTCGTCTTGTTGACGAATCAATAATCATATATGAATCAACAGAATATATTTCAATATTATTAATATGTTCTAATGATTGCATCTGTGTGTCATACAAATATTGCAACAAAGCACCACATGCATTTACAGACTCCGGTAAGTCCTTAAGTCCTAAACCTTCTATATTTTTAAGGTTAAAATGCTTTTGCAACACATCAATACAATTAATCTGATCTAAATAATGCTCCGGAGTATATGAACATGCAATATTTAATTTTTCTAATACACTTAAAATCACTTCATTTTCATGTACAACAGCTTCATCGCACAAAATTTCAGAAGGCTGATATTTATTAAGCTCATCTGTTAATTTATCGATTGATGTAACAACGCATGTTTTAAACAAACCGGTTGACAAATCACAAATGGCACACCCGTAATTATTTTGGAATTTAGTTACACAAAACAGATAATTGTTCTTTTCTTCATTCAAATTTTCAGCAGACATATTTGTACCCGGAGTTACAATTCTAATAACTTCACGTTTTACAAGTCCCTTTGCCTGCTTTGGATCTTCCATTTGCTCAGCAATGGCAACCTTAAAGCCCTGTGCAATCAATCTGTTTAAATAAATATCGACTGCATGATATGGAACACCACACATAGGCGCTCTTTCTTCAAGACCACATTCTTTTCCTGTCAGGGTAATCTCCAATGCTTTAGATGCCAATAATGCGTCATCAAAGAACATCTCATAAAAATCACCAAGTCTGTAAAAAAGTATACAATCCTTGTATTGCTCTTTTGTTTTCATATATTGTTCCATCATAGGAGACAATTTACCCATTTTTATCACCTCAAAAATATATTATACTAATTCAGAAGCCCATTCCAATGCGTCATCAATATTATCACGGAAGTTCTGCCTGCCAATTTTATCTACAAATCCAGCCTTTTCCATCATATGCTTTGGTTGCTCATTTACGTGTGAAAGCACAAGCGTAATACCGTTTTCCTGACACGAATCATAAACTTTTTCAAGTGAATGCAACGCTGTTATATCCATAGCAGGCACACTTCTCATACGTAAAATAAGTACCCTTACGCCCTCATCTAATGATATATCCAGGAATTTTTCAGCCATACCGAAAAACATAGGTCCGTCTACCTCATATACAAGTGTATGCTCAGGTACTACCTTTAAGCAAATATGCATAGGATCATTTTCTGTGCTATCATCATATCCATTTATATAAGTCCAGCTTCTTAAGCTTGAAACATCTGACATTCTCTTAATAAATAACAATGCTGCCATTACAATACCCACTTCTATTGCAACAACAAGATCAAATATTACAGTGAGAAGGAACGTTACTATCATAACTAAAACATCACTCTTTGGAGCATGCTTACACAATCCGAAGAATTCCTTCCAATCAGCCATGTTATATGCAACTACAATAAGAATTGCAGCCAATGTTGTCATTGGAATAAGTGCTGCATATGGCATAAATAATTTCAAAATCAATAATAATGCTAATGAATGAACCATACCTGCAACAGGTGTACGTCCTCCGTTTTTTACATTTGCAGCTGTTCTGGCAATTGCTCCTGTAGCCGGAATACCACCAAACAATCCTGATGCAAGATTACCGATACCCTGTCCGATAAGCTCCATGTTAGATCTGTGACGACTGTTTATCATACCGTCCGATACAACACATGAAAGAAGTGATTCTATTCCTGCAAGCACTGCAATAGTAAATGCACTTGGAAGCAAATCCTTAATCATCTGGAAACTAACACCGGGAATGTGTGGCATAGGTATGCTTGATGATAATTCTCCATACACACTTCCGATAGTTGCTGTTTCAAGAGGAGTAAATTTAACCAACAGTGTTGTAATAATAATTGCAACGAGTGAGCCCGGAACAACCTTTGAAATCTTTGGCATAACAATCAAAATTGCAAGAGAAATAACACCTACAATAACTGTATCCACATCAGCTGTAGTTATATTTTTTCCATAGCAGATAATTTTATCAATAAATTCTGAAGGTAATGACTCTATATCAAGACCAAGGAAATCTTTAATCTGTCCTGCAAATATACCTATTGCAACACCTGCCGTAAACCCGGTTGTAATAGTGTACGGTATATATTTAATAAGACTTCCGCAACGGCACAATCCCATTATTACAAGAATAATACCAGCCATGATTGTAGCCACCGTAAGTCCTTCCATTCCATGCTCAGATACAATACCATAAATAATTACTACAAATGCTGCCGTAGGTCCTCCGATTTGGACACGGCTTCCTCCAAAGAGTGCAATAAAGAAGCCTGCAAAAATTGCAGTATACAAGCCCTGCTCCGGACCTACTCCGGATGCAATGGCAAGCGCAATTGAAAGCGGCAATGCAATAATTGAAACAATAATACCTGCTACAACATCCTTAAAAAACTGTTTTTTGTTGTAATTTTTTAATACGGAAAATAATTTTGGTTTAAGCTTATTCATTTTTATAAAATCCTTTCGTTTGAATTAAACAATTATATGTTTGAATTAAACAATCTCTCCCATAAAATAGAACCCCTTACATTCTATTAGTTTCACCTTTACTATTTCCCCAATAAGTTTTTCCTCTCCTCTAAAATGTACTGTTACATTTTCCTGTGTACGACCTGTAACAAGATTAGAATCCTGAGTATTTATTTCCTCAACAAGTACTTCTTTTACGCTCCCCTCAAAGCGAAGTATCTGTTCATTGGAAATATTATTTACCTTCTCCAATAATCTGTTAAATCTATCCTTTACAACATCTGCCGGAACCTGATTATCCATGGATGCTGCCGGAGTACCTGTTCTTTTAGAATATATAAATGTAAATGCCTGGTCATATCTTACTTTTTCCACTATGTCGAGTGTACATAAGAAGTCTTCTTCCGTCTCTCCGGGAAAACCAACCATAATATCTGTCGTAAGACTTATATCCGGCATTTTAGTTCTGATTTTGTCAACAAGCTCAATATATTGTTCGCTTGTATACTTTCGATTCATTTTTTTCAATATTTCAGTTGAACCGGCCTGTATTGGCAAATGTAAATGTTTACAAACCTTATCTTCTCTTGCCATAACTTCAATGAGCTCATCAGATAAATCCTTAGGATTACTTGTCATAAATCTTATTCTGTCAATACCGTCTATTTTGCATATCATTGACAACAGCTCCGGGAATGTCACTCTTGAGTCATCAGTGGTTTCAACAATTTTACCATCAGAATAATCATATGTTTTTCCGTAGGAATTAACATTTTGACCAAGAAGCATAATCTCTCTTACACCTGCACGCTGCAATGCTTCTATTTCATCTATTATATCCTGCACCGGACGGCTTATTTCTCTTCCTCTGACA
This sequence comes from uncultured Lachnospiraceae bacterium, assembly GCA_945787485.1. Taxonomy (GTDB): domain Bacteria; phylum Bacillota; class Clostridia; order Lachnospirales; family Lachnospiraceae; genus Coprococcus_C. The sequence continues at coordinate 416 of CALZHV010000075.1, read as the reverse complement.
TATGGAACAATACAATATGTACAGAAATTATTACAACCGAACATTATATTAACACCGGCTTTAAAAGAATTTTTTCTTTTCTGCGGAAGAGCCTCAACAATATTCTCTGATTTTTCAAGAATCTCGATAAGCGTCTTATCATCTCCATTATGCCTGTACAACAATTCAGCGAGCTTATAAATATTATGTGTACCGAAAACTATATCAACATATTTATACTTGGATTTTATCGTTTCAACAACATGTTTTTCCTGCATCATACAACCACAAAGGCATATAATCATATTCGGATTCTTCTTTTTATAATTTTTAAGTAATCCTAAATGTCCATATAACTTCTGATTTGCATTTTCACGAACAGTACATGTATTGTAAATTACTAAATCTGCATTCTCATCTTCAGTTTCCTCATAGCC
>CALZHV010000074.1 GCA_945787485.1 uncultured Lachnospiraceae bacterium | reverse complement strand
ATAGGCAATATGACACAGGGAAATTCCATTGCAAGTGCTCTTAATTCTACGTTCAGTGTTCCTACATGGATTACCGGTGTTGTTATAACAATATTAACTCTTCTCATCGTAGTTGGTGGTATAAAGAGTATTTCAAAGGTTTCATCATTTGTAGTTCCTATCATGGCAATATTCTACGTAATCTGCGGTATCATTGTTATTATAGGTAATATTCAGAATTTACCTGAGGGTCTGGTACTTATTTTTAAATGTGCATTTAGCATAAAGGCAGTATCCGGTGGTGTTCTCGGTTCAGTTGTCGCTTCACTTATGAATGCCATGAGATTTGGTGTTGCACGTGGTGTATTCTCAAACGAAGCCGGTATGGGTTCTGCAGCGATTACTGCTGCTGCAGCTACTACAGATAATCCTGTACATCAGGGTTACATAAACATGACAGGTACATTCTGGGATACAATCGTTGTTTGTACTATAACAGGTCTTGCAATTGCTGCATCAGGTGTTCTTGGTATTACAGAAACCAAATATACAGGTTCTTATAGCCACACAACAGATACAGTTACACTTGAATCCACAGTCGACGGCTCTGATATTCTTACAACGTATGACCTTGCTATTGACGGTGATGTTGTAACACTCACTGCAGAAGATAATTCTATATTAACATTTACTCCTTACACAGGAGATGCAGATAAGATTGCTTCAGGATACAGTGCACCGGAAATAATAGATGGTGTTGTATTAGGAAGCTGGCTTGAAAAAGAATCAGGTGTTATTTATACATTTACGGATTCTTCATATTACGCAGATGAATTAGTAAAAGGTTCATCTCTTACAATTGCTTCATTTAAAACAATATTAAAAACACCGGGTGGATGGTTAGTTTCCATTGGAATTACTTTATTCGCGTTCTCAACAATTCTCGGTTGGGAATATCACGGTGAAAAAGCATGGGAGTACATTTTCGGCACTCACAAATTCAATATGATTTATCGTGTTGTATTCTCATTAGTTGCTTATGTCGGATGTACACAGGCATTAGACCTTGTGTGGAACCTGTCAGATATAGCAAATGCCCTTATGGCAATCCCTAACCTGATATGTCTTCTTATTTTAAGTAAGGAAATTGCTAATGATATGTTCGAATTCCAAAATATTTTGAATGAAGAAAAAAAAGGAAAAAAAGCTAAAAGCGAATAAATTATAAAAAAAAGATGTTAAACATTATACCGGCCTTTAATATAAGATTATAAATCTTGAATTAAAGGTCGGTATTTTATTTTAACATCTTTTTTATGAAGGTATATTTAAGGTATATTTACACAATTTATTTAAATCACTTCACTGAACAAACAAGTCTGTCTGTATAATCAAGTACAATTGTATCACCCGGCTTGACATTGTTGCTAAGAATTTCTTTTGCAACAAGTGTTTCAACATTCTTTTGAAGGTATCGTTTTAATGGTCTTGCTCCATAATGAGGATCATAGCCTGCCTCACAAATATGTTCTTTAGCCTTTTCCGTAATTTCAAGAGACAGCTCTTTATCTGAAATTCTGTCATTTAAATCCTTTAGCAACAAATCAATAATTCCCTCAATCGAATTTTTGTCGAGTGGCTTAAACATAATTGTTTCATCAAGACGATTTAAAAACTCCGGTCTGAAGCACTGTCTTAATGTTGACATTACTGCCGCAGCCGCCTCATCATTTATATTTCCATTTTCATCTATTCCATCCAAAAGATAATCTGCACCGAGATTTGATGTCATAATCAAAATAGTATTTTTAAAGTCAACTGTCTTACCTTTTGAATCTGTAATTCTACCATCGTCAAGCACCTGAAGTAAAACATTAAATACATCAGGATGAGCCTTTTCAATTTCATCAAAAAGAACGACCGAATACGGTTTTCTTCTTACCGCCTCTGTCAACTGACCGCCCTCATCATATCCAACATATCCCGGAGGAGCTCCTATGAGCCTTGAAACACTGTGTTTCTCCATATATTCGCTCATATCAATTCTAACCATATTTGCTTCGTTATCAAACAATGCCTGAGCGAGTGTCTTGGCAAGCTCCGTTTTACCGACACCGGTAGGTCCAAGGAAAAGGAACGAACCAATAGGTTTTGTAGGATCCTTTATTCCCGCTTTTGATCTTATTATTGCATCACTCACAAGGTCAACTGCCTCATCCTGACCGACAACTCTCTTATGAAGCTCATCCGATAAATGAAGTGTTTTATTTCTTTCACTTTCCGTCAGCTTTGCAACAGGAATACCTGTCCATTTAGAGATAATCTTAGCTATTTCTTCATCGGTTACAGCTTCGTGAACAAGATTATTTTCTCTTTGAGCAACGATATTTTCCTGCTCCTCAAGTTCTTTTTGCAATTGCGGAAGTTTTCCATATTGCAATTCAGCCGCCTTGTTCAAATTGTATTCTCGCTGGGCTATCTGAATTTCATTTTTTGTATTCTCTATATCTTCCCTCAACTGTCTTACTTTTTCAACTCCGGCTTTTTCTTTTTCATAAACAGCCTTCATCTGCATTGATTTTTCTCTAAGCTCTTCTAACTCGTTTTTCAAATTAGCAAGTCTTTCCATGCTCAAATGGTCAGTCTCGTTTTTGAGTGCGGCCTCTTCTATCTCTAATTGAATTATTTTTCTTGATATCTCATCAAGTTCAGCCGGCATTGAATCAAGCTCAGTCTTTATCATGGCACAAGCTTCATCTACAAGGTCAATGGCTTTATCAGGCAAAAATCTGTCTGAAATATATCTGTCTGATAAAGTTGCGGCACTTACTATTGCACCATCTGTTATCTTTACGCCATGAAATACCTCGTATCTGTTTTTTATTCCTCTCAAAATAGAAATAGTATCTTCAACAGTAGGCTCATTTACCAATACAGGCTGAAATCTTCTTTCGAGAGCAGGGTCTGTTTCAATGTATTTTCTGTATTCATCAAGTGTAGTTGCACCTATACAATGAAGCTCGCCTCTTGCAAGCATTGGTTTAAGCATATTGCCTGCATCCATAGAACCCTCTGTTTTGCCGGCACCTACAATTGTGTGAAGCTCATCTATAAAAAGAATAATATTTCCGTTAGATTCTTTCACTTCATCAAGAACAGATTTCAATCTTTCTTCAAATTCACCACGATATTTAGCACCCGCAAGCATCGCACCCATATCAAGAGCGAATATTTCCTTATCCTTAAGTGAAGCCGGGACATCCCCTCTTACTATTCTTTGTGCAAGACCTTCGATAGCCGCTGTTTTACCTACACCCGGTTCTCCGATAAGCACGGGGTTATTTTTAGTTTTACGTGACAATATTCTGATTATATTTCTAATCTCGTTATCTCTGCCTATGACCGGATCAAGCTTCTGGTCTCTGGCTCTCTCGACAAGATTGTAGCCATATTTATTTAATGTATCATAAGTAGCTTCAGGGTTATCACTTTCTACTCTTTTGTTACCTCTAACATCCGCTAACACTGTAAGGAATTTATTTCTGTTTATCCCATATCCCATTATGAGGCCTTTTACAGCCTTATTCATCTTCTCCAATATTCCGAGGAAAAGATGTTCAACCGAAACATAATCATCCTTCATCATCTTAGCTTCTTTTTCTGCCTGAATAAGAGCTTTAGAAAAATCCTGACTTGTAAACAGCTTACCGCCTGACACCTTTGGTCTGTATGCCACAAGCTTTTCACATTCCTTTGAAAATCCTTCAATATCAATATTCATGTTTTCTAACAGCTTGGCAATCAGGCTGTCTTCCACAGTTATCAGACTATATAACAAATGCTCCTGGTCAATCTCCTGATTGTTGTATTCGTAAGCGAGTTTCTCGCAATTTTCAATTACTTCCAATGATTTTCTTGTAAATTTTTCAGCATCCATATAAAACACCTCATTTCTGTATATTTTAGTTTTTGTGTATTGTGATTTTTTGTATTATAACTTTTTTATTTTATCACTTTATATGTTTGTGTTATATCTGTTCTATAGTTACTATAACACTATATTTTAAAATGTCAATCATTTTTTTAGAATTTATAAAAAATCAAAAAGGATAAATACTATTAATATTTATCCTTTGCATTTTATACTACTATAATTCAGAAAAAACTTTTCCAATTTTATCACAAATCACTATGTCAGCATCTTTATCTTTTGCCGTAGGTGACATATTAATTACTGTGAGGTATTTACCCTTAAAATAATCTACAAATCCTGCTGCAGGGTATACAACAAGTGAAGTTCCGCCAATTATAAGCATGTCCGCCTTTGCAATATGGTTAATTGCTCTGCTGATTGTATCGGAATCCAAACCCTCCTCGTACAATACAACATCCGGCTTTACAATACTTCCGCAGCTGTCACATTTTGGGACACCATCAGAATCAATAATATACTGAAGATCAAAAAACTTATGACATTTTGTGCAATAATTTCTATGTACAGAGCCATGTAGTTCAAGAACCTCTTTGCTTCCGGCCATCTGATGCAACCCGTCAATATTTTGAGTTATGACAGCCTTTAGCTTACCTTCCTGTTCCCACTTGGCAAGTTTTTTATGTGCAGCATTAGGCTTAGCATCCGAGAACAACATTTTATCTTTATAGAATTCATAAAATTCTTCAGGTCTTCTCATGTAAAAGGAATGACTTATTATTGTCTCCGGAGGGTATTTGTATTTTTGATTATATAAACCGTCAACACTTCGAAAATCGGGTATTCCGCTCTCTGTTGAAACTCCTGCCCCGCCAAAGAAAACTATGTAATTACATTCATCTATAGCACTCTTTAACTTTTGAATCTGATTACTACTATTTGTCATATACTCACAGCCTTTCTGCTATTTATATTATCTGCTCGTTTTTTCTTTGACAACAACCTTGATTGTTCCCACAATCTCAGTTTTAATAACTCCTGTTACATCTTCAAATTGAATTTTCACATAATTTGTTCCATATTTCAAATCCTTACAATCAATATATGCCTTTATTCTCTTTGCATTTATTGTATTTACTACCGATTCAATAGCATGAACTTTTATGCTGACATCATCACCGAGTTCTACACTATAATCATTTAACGCATTAGCATTTTTCAACGTGATATCTGAAGATGATAATTTAATATCTTTTTCTATTATTTTTTCTATTTTTAAAGTAATGGCAATATCCTTCGAACTCTGTGCCAAGACAACACCATCAGGAAGATATTCGGTCATATCAATTATTGTTTCATAATCACTTGTCAAATCCGATATATCAATATCATTGATTTTTATATTGCTAATCTTTTTTATTTCATCCTGCTCGCCTGCTATACTTATTATCTGTGGTTCATATATAATATCACTGAGATAATAATCATCTGCAAGTTCACCGACTGTTTCAACAACTACAGACACTTCCTTAGTAGGATAAATATTTATAATTCCCGTTACCTCATCTACACTGAGCGAAATCTTATCATTTGTAATTATCTCGCCATAAGCATCATAAAGATTCACTTTTTCTTTTATTTCAAAGCTTTCATTTTCTTTGTCTACCGAAGCAGAAGTCTTTATCTCTTTAATCTTTTTTACAACACTTTCAGGTCCCTGTACGGTAATTATATTTGGAGTAGCTACGCAATCCCCTAATGCATATCCTTCTTCAACCGTTCCATAAGTATCTATAATAACCTGAAATTGTTTTTCAACCTTGTCTTCTAAACTGAGTTGCATCGTATTATCATTACAGATAATGCTTATTTCATCATTTAAGGCCACCTTTTTTGCAGACACATCAATATTTACGGTATTTGTTATTGACATTTTTGACAAATCAGCAATAGCAACAAAATCTTCTGCCTTTAATTTGCTCACCATTGACCTTGGTCCCTTTACGATAATATCTACCGTATCACCGGAGACAATATCATACACCTGGTCAAGGCTTTCAAGGACATCACCATTTTTTTGCTCAACCGGTATATCGTGAATATGAACAGTCATTTGGTAATCCGATACATTAATAACAATAAACCATAATGCAATGGCAAGGGCAACCGATATAAGTTTGAGTCCTAAATTATTGAGAAGTTTGCTTTTTACGTTTTTCACGGCGCTTACCTCCCTTTCTTATAGCGAATCGTCTTGATTGCGCTTTATTTGAATTAACTGAATTCAATTGTTTTTTAAGCATCTCCGCATCAAGATTTCTTGTTAGCGTTCCTGCCTTTGCAATTGAAATTGAACCCGTTTCCTCAGACACAATAAGAGTAATACTGTCAGAAACCTCACTTATTCCGACTGCTGCCCTGTGTCGTGTTCCTAATTCTTTATTCAAATCATCTCTGCCTGTAAGAGGCAAATAACATGTTGCCGCAACAATTTTGTTATTTCTAATTATAACTGCACCATCATGCAAAGGTGTATTGTGTACAAAAATGTTTTCTATAAGCTGTTTTGACACATCAGCATTTATTGGAATTCCTGTAGTTTCATACTCTCCAAGCGCAACATCCTGTTCAATTACAATAAGTGCACCGGTTTTACTCTTACTCATATTCATAGCTGCACCTACCAGTGCCTGAATAGATTCCTCCGTGAGTCTGTTTCCATTTACACTATTTTTATCATCTGTGTGTAGCACATCAGGTACCATGAATGAAAATATCTTTTTTCTTCCGAGCTCTTCAAGTGCACGTCTTAATTCGGGTTGGAACAAAATAATTACCGCAATAATTCCCACACTAATGGTATTCTTAAATATCCATAGTATTGTATTTAATTGCATAATATAAGCAATACACGCAAACAAACCAAGGACGGCGACTCCTTTAAAGAGAGTCCACGCCCTTGTTTTCTTCACCCATAATATTACCTGATATAAAAGATATGAAAGGATTATTATCTCTATTACATCAACTATTCTTATTTTGGGTACGTAAAACCAATCAAAGTTTGCAACAAATTCAGTTAATAAATCCTTCAAGTTACCACCCCGTTAACTTTTTATTTATCTGCCATTATTGTTCTGTGCATTATTTGAGTAATTTCTCTGCGCGTTATTTGCACTATTTCTTTGCGCATTATTTGTACTGCTTTTCTTTGCGCCATTTGTATTATTTCTCTGTCCATTATTTGCACTGCTTCTTTGTGCATTGTTTGTATTTCTTCTTACGGCATTACTGACTGCCGCAGCTGCCTCACTGTCGTTTTCTGTTTTTTGTTGTTTTTTCTTATCAAACTCAGCCTTCTTCTTATTACCGACAACCTTTGGAACAGCTGTTACATAATAATAATATTCGTCATCTTCAAATTGAACCTTCTCTTTTCTCGAGTAGTCAACAAGTCTTTTTACAACCTGCACTACAAGCGATACTACAATTCCGATAATAGAGCCAAGTATTACTTCACCCATACTCACATCTGATTCAATTATTGTTCCTCCTACAGCGAAGAATATAATCATAAGCAATCCGCCTACGCCAATCGCAATATACCATGAATAATTGAATTGTATATTGTATATTATTGATGTTATTGCAATAACCGCTGCAAAAACAACAATTTCCAATAATAATGTATGATTTCCAATTAGCTGGTCTTTCATGTAATCAAAAACCGAAAAATCAGTTTCTTCCGTTGCTGACGCAAGAATATCATTAATCTCCTGTGTATATTTTGCCATATAGAATAACACAAGACCAAACGCAGCCGGCACCATACCTATAGCACCCACAAAAATAGCTACGATAATAGCTGCTGCAAATTTAAGCTTCAGCATGCATAAAACAGGCACAAGTAACAACACCCATGCGCTTTCTGAAAAAAGTCTTATGTATAAGCAATACATTGCAACAAATACCATCAAATATACCAATGCCATTTCTTTAGACACCGTCAATGTATTTATTAAAACAACCATACCTGCTATCAAAACAGATAATTTATCTGAAACAAGTGCACAAATAACAGAAAGTAAAAAGATTACAACAAATCTTCCAAACAATTCTGAATATCCGTACATTCCTTTAATTGACATAAATGTTATAAAATAAAGAATAAATCTAAATACAGGAGATATTATCTCATCATATTTTCTCAAAAAATCTCTTATTAAATCCCTAACCGCCATAATTCCTTCCATTATCTGTCACTCCCCTTCCGGTTTATATTCGTATTTGACACATACTGTCCATTATAATTCTGATTATTCGCATACTGTGCATCCTGTCCGTAATAATTCTGATTATTCGCATACTGCGCATCCTGTCCGTAATAATTCTGGTTATTCGCATACTGCGCATCCTGTCCGTAATAATTCTGGTTATTCATATATTGTGCATTCGGATCATTATATGTATGGTTTTCACGAACATATCTTTGACTCTGCTCAGCTCTAATCCTTTCCATTTGCTCACGCTCAAGCTGCTTACGTCTTTCCTGAATTCTTCGTCTTTCCATTTCAGTTTGTTTTGCAAGACGCTGTTGTTCAGCTTCCTTAGCTTTTTTCTTCTGCTCAAGCCTTCTGGCATTTTCAATAATCTGCTGCCTTTTCTGTTCCTCTTCTTCCTCAAGCTTTTTCTGTACCATAGCAGAAGCTCCGGTTCTTACTCTTGAAGAATTAGTTTTTGTTACCTTTTCCGAAAGTTTTTCTTCTTTTTCAGCAAATTCTTCCGCTACAGCCTCAAAAATACTTTCTTTGGTCTCAACCACTTTTCCTTTAGTCGGCATACCACCTTCAAGTGATATCAACTCTTTTAAATTCACATTATATTCAACAAGACTTTTTTTCTTTTTATAATATCTTATATTGTAAATAACCGACGCAGCTATAAAATAAATCAGGCAGAAAATTGCATAAAAGCCCAGCAATTTATACATAACTGCAAAGTAATCTATATCGTTTATTTTTAATAATATTTCCTCAAACTCAAACAAACAATAGCAGCCTATAACAGACCAGAATAGAAAAGTAGCTGCTACCCATGTCTTAAGTACATTGAATCTTACGTAATCACTTTGAAAAAATTTACTCATCACCAAGCCGTCATACTTCTCGTTTTTTTCGAAAATAGCTATTTTAGTCATGAGCTTGACTTTGTTTTCATCTAACACTTTATCACCTCAATAATTTATCACTGTCCAAATAACATAAATATTATTTTAACACATGCGCATCTCCTGTATCAAGAAATACATTGTGACATATTTTTACATCAATCTGTTCTCACAGATAAAAGCATTATAACACAGTTTTATTATCACTGTAAATGCGTGTATGCGTTTTATTTGCGTTTTATTTGTGACGTTTTTTTGACATTCAAATATATATGTACTATATTGACTTTAATTACAACATTAAAGTAAAATCTTACATAAGAACTTAATACTTAGAAAGGATAATAATAATCAGGGATAAAACTATGGATACTAATATAGATACTAATATGAATCAAAACAAACCCAAAAATCCGGGTCAGGGATTTGCAACAGCATCACTTGTCCTGAGTATAATTGCATTTTTGACAAACTGGCTGTGTATTTTTATACCTTGGATGTCTCTTATGGCTTTAATTTTCGCAATTATATCTAAATACCAGGGAAAC
>CALZHV010000073.1 GCA_945787485.1 uncultured Lachnospiraceae bacterium | reverse complement strand
CATACTTTATGGAAAATGCACCGGCTGCTCAAAATGACAGAGCAGAGGTTCGTAAGCTTGAGCCGTATTGCTATGGACAGTTTACGGAAGGAAAAGCAAGTCCTCATTTTGGACGTTCACATGTTCATTGGCTTACAGGAACAGCTTCTACTATTATGGTAGGCTGTGTTGAAGGTATAATGGGTATGAGACCTGACCTTGAGGGACTCAGGATTGCTCCTTCAATACCTGATGATTGGGATGGATTTGAAATCGAAAAGGATTTCAGGGGCTGCCACATGCATATCGTTATTAAAAATCCTGACCATGTTCAGTCCGGATGTAAAGAACTTACAGTAAATGGCGTAAAGATGGAAGAAAATTATATACCTGCATCAATACTTGGTGACAAAGCTGAGGTTGTATTGATAATGGGTTAATAAGCGGTTATCTGATCATGCATTTACATCATTATTTCTTTTTTTGAAATAATGGAAATAAGAAGGGAGAAAAATATGAGGAAAAATAAGCTTTTTATAGCCGGAATACTTGTGTTGACATTATGCTCAACAAGCTTAGCCGGATGTGGCAATGAAAAAAACAATGACGGAGGAAGTGATACAGTGGAAGAGGTAGTTGAAGAAACAGTAGAACTTGTAGATCAGGTAGCTCAGGAAGACGTACCACAGCTTGAAGGATATGAATTACTCTGGAATGATGAATTTAACGGTACTGAAATGGATGAGACAATATGGAGCTATGATCCACGTGAACCGGGATGGACAAATAATGAGCTCCAGGAGTATACAACAAGCACAGACAATGTGTTTGTAAGAGATGGTAAGCTTGTTCTTAAGGCAATAAAAACACAGGATGAAAACGGAAATGATTACTATACATCAGGAAAAGTAAAGACTATGAATAAGAAAGACTTTATGTATGGTAAGGTAGTTGCAAGAGCAAAGGTACCTGAAGGACAGGGTTTATGGCCTGCTATCTGGATGATGCCGACAAATGAAGCATACTACGGTCAGTGGCCAAAGTGTGGAGAAATAGACATCATGGAGGTGTTGGGAAGCCAGACGGACCTTGCATATTGTACTGTTCATTATGGTGAGCCACATGCAGAACAGCAGGGTTCATTGAAGCTTGAGGGAACAACATATGCTGAAGATTTCCATGACTATTCTGTAGAATGGGAGCCGGGCGAAATGAGATGGTATATTGACGATCAGCTTGTGCTTACCGTAAACGATTGGTTTTCAGCATATCCGGGAGCAAGTGAAAGACCTTATCCCGCACCATTTAATCAGACTTTCTTTGTACAGCTTAATCTTGCTGTAGGAGGAAACTGGCCTGGTGACCCGGATGAGACAACAGATTTTGATAATGCAGAATTTGAAATTGATTATGTAAGAGTATACCAGAAACCTGAATATGATATGAATGTTGAGAAACCACCAATGATTTTCCGTGAGACACTTGAAGATGGCAACATCATTTGGAATGGTGACTTTGCAGAAGCAGAAGCGCTGGATGATGAAGATAACTGGTATTTCCTCCTTTTTGAGGGTGGTGACGGTTCTGCAAAAATCGAGGATGGAACAATGATAATTGACACGAATTCTCAGGGTACGGTAGATTATTCAGTACAGCTTGTACAGCCGGATCTTCCTATGGTAAAGGGAAATAAGTATCGCTTGACATTTGATGCATGCGCTGAAGAAGAAAGAGACATGATTGTTTGTGTATCCGCACCTACAGCAGGCTGGATTAGATATCTGCAGGATACAAAGCTTACACTTGGCACAGACTTCCAGACATACACATATGAGTTCGAGATGACAGAAAAAGATGACAACAACGGAAGACTTGAGTTCAATATGGGTGCAAAGGGTTCAACAGCACAGATTAAGATTAAAAATGTAAGAATCGAAGTTATCGAGGGAGAATAAAAATACCTTTCAATACATAATATGAATTGATTTATCAATAGGGCAAGGTGACTTGCCCTATTTGTTTTAGAAGGAGAATAAATTGACAAAGTAAGATACCGGTTATCTGGAATGGTCGAGATAATTAATATATATTCTTATGGATTTTCGTGATATATTTGTATATAATATTTGTATGAAAAACAGGAAGGAAGGGAGGAACTATATATGACAAATGAATTAATAACCACAGTAACTACAGAAGTGGTTGAAAAGTTAGTTGAATTAGTGAATGAAGATATTTATAAAATGTATTTATATGGTTCCTATGCCAGAGGCGATTTTGACAATGAATCAGATATTGATATTATGATTATACTTAAGTGTGATAAGGAAAAGGTTAAATCTTATCGGAAGCAGGTTAGTATATTAGCTAGTAGGATTGGGTTAAAGAATGATGTTGAGGTATCATTATTATTGAGGGATATGGAATCATTTGAAAAAGGGAAGAAGATTTTGCCATTTTATCAAAATGTTACTCGGGAAGGAGTGACTATTTATGGATAGCGAAAAGAAGAATTTAGCAAAATACCGTATTGAACAAGCACAGACCTGTATTAAGTCGGCAAAAATATTAGTGAATGCTGAAGATTATAAAGGAGCCGCAAATCGTGCGTATTATGCTATATTTCATATTATGAGAAGTGTATTAGCCTTGGATGGTCTAGATTTTGCAAAACATTCCGGTGTGTCTGCTTATTTTAGAAAAGAATATATAAAAACAGGTGTTTTTGATATAGAATTTTCGGATATCATCAAGGAATCATTTGATTTAAGAAGTGATAGTGATTATGATGATTTTTTTGTTGTATCAAAGCAAGATGTAGAAGAGCAAATAGAAAATGCACAGAAATTTTTCAATGTAGTTAATAGCTACATTGAAAAACAATGCATATATAGTAGTGGAAAAGAGGAAACAAATATGGAATTATGGGATATTTATGATAAAGACAGAAAATTAACAGGAAGAACAATGCAAAGGAATGATTGGAATATGAAGCCGGGAGATTTTCATCTTACGGTTCTTGGTGTAATAATGAATGAAGAAGGTAAATTTCTTGTTACAAAAAGAGTGATGACCAAATCATGGGCACCCGGTCAATGGGAAATATCAGGCGGTGCTGCGCAGGCTGGTGAGTCATCAGAGGAAGCTGTTAAGAGAGAAATATTAGAAGAAACAGGAATTGATGTAACAGGATTCAACGGCGGATATGTATTTTCATATATGAGAGAAAATCCGGAAGAGGGAGATAACTATTTCGTAGATATTTACAGATTTGTCGGCAATGTGTCTGAGGCGGATGTAAAACTTCAGGAAGCTGAGACAGCCGGATTTATGTTTGCATCTAAAGAAGAAATTGATGAACTCGGACGTCAGGGAGTATTCTTACATTATAACAGTATTAAAAAAGTGTTTGAAATGTAAATATTAAGTAAAGAGTAGCAAAGGATTAATAAAATAAAGTTTCAAACCTTAAAAGTCTTGTTTTATATGTTGCATAATATATTATTATAGGTTAGTATAGACCTAAAGGTAATATTATTATGTAAGAGTGATTATTTAATAATACGCATATAAGGGGGACTTGTATCATGTCTTGGTATATTGTTAGACTTGCAAGAAGAGATGATTTTGATGATATCGTTGAGATAGAGAAGGATTGTATATTGCCGGGAGAGGCTGCTACAAAAGAACAGTTTGAAGAAAGATATCTTAAGTTTCAAAAACATTTTTATATAATTGAGTATGCCGGAATGGTAGTTGGTTTTGTAAACGGCATGGTTACAGATAGTGAGATAGTAAAAGATGAGATGTATAAGGATGCCAGTTTACATAATGAGGCGGGAGCTTATCAGACAATCTTTGGTCTTAGCATAAGAAAAAATTACAGAGGAAAAGGTTATGCAAGAGCGATTATGGATAGATTTTCCGAAGTGGCTAAAAAAGAAGGAAGAAAAGGAATTATTGTTTGTTGTAAGGAAGAGATGATTCCTTTCTTTGAGAAGCTTGGATTTGAGCTGAAAGGCGAATCAGAATCGGATTTGTGTGGACTTAAATGGTATAACATGTGCAAGGAGATAAAGCAAAAAAGCAAGCACGTTTATACATCAAAGATTCACACAGAGGACAACAGAGTTTAGTAAGTATAAGCCTATGAGATATCTCGTAGGCTTATATTTTTGCAAAATAACATAAGCATAAAAGAGTCGGAAGCAAAGATATATAAGGAAAATGGCGGTGAAATATGTTTAATTATAAAATAACAATTCAATATGATGGCAGCAGGTACAGTGGCTGGCAAAAGCAGGGGAATACAGGTAATACAATACAGAAAAAATTTGAGGATATATTATATAAGCTTGCCGGTTATGAGGTTGAAATACATGGTTCGGGAAGAACTGATGCAGGAGTGCATGCAAACGGACAGGTGGCGAATTTTAAATTGAGGGAAGATTATGGGACAGATGTATTGATAGAATATATAAATAAGTATCTGCCGGACGATATCAATGTACTAAGTATTGAAAGAGTGGATGAAAAATTCCATGCGAGATTATATGCCTCTAAAAAAAGATATATATACAGAATTGATAACGGGCAAAAACAAAACGTGTTTACAAGAAAGTATACATTTCATTGTCCTGAAAAGCTTGATATAGATGCCATGAGAAAAGCTGCTGATATATATGTTGGTGAGCATGATTTTAAGGCTTTTTGCGATAATAAGCATATGAAAAAATCAACTGTAAGAACGGTATATAAGGTTAATATTGTCCAAGATGAAAATGAGCTTATTATTTGCTATGAAGGAAACGGATTTTTATATCATATGGTTAGACTGATGACAGGTGCTTTAATTGATGTTGGTTTACATAAAATGAGTTGTAGCGAGCTTTGTGACATATTGGAAAACAAAGACAGAGGAAGACTTAACAATCTTGCACCCGCGCAGGGGTTAATTTTGGATGAGGTGTGGTATTAAGAATTGATACTGCTTGGCTGCCTATAACAAAAAACAGTTGATAAATGTACCTTTTCACAATATAATTATCTATATATTTATAAAGAGGAAATGCAGATAAATGAATAAAAAATCATTGTTAATATTAGAGATACTGCTCGGATTATCCGCATTAATCGTGCTGATTGCTGCACCGTTTACGATAGCAAGTCCTTTTGCGTTGATAGGTGTAATAAGCCTGCTTTATGTGGTTTTGGCATTTATTGTCATGATATTACTTGTGATTGTAACGGTAACAAAAAAGGAAGATCCGGACAGGGGTGTAGACAGAGGCTTTGCAGATGTAATAAAAAATCTTCAGTTTGTCGGAAGGTCAAAGAAATTTGCCCCATTGACAAAATACCTTGTTGATTATACAAGTGAGATTGAGAAAAAGGCAACTCAGATAAAAATGAATTCCAGACAAAACGATATAAAAAGCCAAAATGAAAGCCTTTCACTTAAACTGTTAAGCTACTATTATAATGATTATTATAATAGAATTAATGAACTTATTGATAACATAGAATGTAAGGATGTATCGGGAATTGAAAAAGCATTGATTAATTTCGCTTCAGAAACAGCTTCGATAGAGAAGCTTGAAGATAAAATTGTTTTTTATCTTGAGAAAAATGTCGAGCTAGGAAAAACAACCGTAAAAGAGTTAGATCATATTTTGGATATTCAACACTATAACAAACAGCTTAGAAGCAAAGGTCAGACAAAAAGACTGGAAAAATATACAAATACTTTTATTATACAGATAAATGATATTGAAAACAGAGTATTACAGATAAAAGAGATGCTTTATGACAATTTTGGCGAGGACCGGAACTGTGATGAGGTTGACGTGATTCTCGATAAATACAAAAGTGTCTTTTATTCTAATTTGAATAAAGTTTTAAAACGTATTGATATTATTGATACAACAAATGTAAATAATAATCTGTCGGTTGACGAAGCGCTTAAAAAAGAAGCTGTAGAAGTATACAATTCACATGTTGGATTTATAGAAGAAAAAGCTAACATGAATGAAAAAATTACCATTGAACTTGAGAAGCTTGCTACAGAGCTGTCAAGAATCAATGATAGCACAGGAGATAACAATCTTGAGCCGCTACAGGATTATATACAGGCACTTAAAAATTTAAATGATAATACAACGGATGATGAATTGACTCAAATGATGAGCAAATATTAGTCGTTTTTTGTATTCAATTTGAAAAAGGAGAACAAAATGGATAATAATAAGATAGTAAAGATTATAAGCGTTATTGTACTCGCATTGTTTGTGGTTGTAGCTGCTTTAGTGATAGGCACAACTGCAATAGTATCATTAAATAAAAATGATAAAAATGATACTGACAAAAAGAGCAATAGAGAAAATGTTACAATGTCGGTAGGAGAGGCGGAACAGTCAATTGAAGATATGGCTTATGAAGTTGGTGCGGGAGAAGCAGAGCTTATTAAAGCATCAGTAGACATTTCACAGTCAGAGCTTGAAAGTGAAGTGCCTCCTATTGACCAGTATCCATTTTCCGTAACAGGTTATGGAGACGTGAGTATTGAGATATTTGCAACATCAGAAAAGTCGGGTGATAAGCAGGATGGATGGTTAAATGATGTTGCAACAGAATTTAACAAGGCGGGTTACAAGACAGCTGATGGCAAAACAATAGGTGTAAATATAAGACCTATGGCATCAGGACTCGGCTCTGACTATATTGTTTCAGGTGTTTATAAGCCTACAGCTTACACTCCGTCAAACGAATTGTTTGGAAGTATTACATCGGCAAGAGGCGGTAACATAGAGCTTGTAAGTGATACATTAGTTAAAAATGTAGCAGGAATTCTTATAGCGGATGATATTGAGCAGACAATAAAAAGCAAATACGATGAAGTTACAATGGAAACCATCATTAAGGCAACAGAAGATAATGTAATATCGATGGGATATACTAATCCTTTGAGCAGTGCAACAGGACTTAATTTCCTTGTTTCAACATTGTACATAAATGACAGTAAAAACATTTTAAGTGATGAAGCAGTTCAGGGCTTTAGAGATTTTCAGTTAAATGTTCCATATGTTGCCTATACAACTCTTCAGATGAGAGAATCAGCTAAGAGTGGTGCATTAAACGGAATGGTTATGGAATATCAGACATACATAAATGATGAGGAATTAAAAGATAATTATAATTTTATTCCATTTGGTGTAGAGCATAATAATCCTATATATGCTGTAGATGGTATTTCTGATGAGGAAAGAGAAGCACTTGATATATTTGTTGAGTATTGTCTTAACGATGAATCTCAGCAGCTTGCAACAAAATATGGCTTCAATCAGTTTGATTACAAGGCTGAGGTTGATTTGAAGGCATTTACAAACAAAGATATACTTGATGCTCAGGCACTTTGGAAAGAAAACAAGGATTTAGGAAAAGAAATTATTGCGGTATTTGTGGCAGATGTAAGCGGAAGTATGGACGGAGAACCGATAAATCAGCTTAAGCAGTCACTTATTAATGGTGCAAAATATATCGGAGATAACGTAAGTGTGGGTCTCGTAAGCTACAGCGACAGTGTAACAGTAAATCTTCCTATAGCAAAGTTTGATTTGAATCAGAGAGCATATTTCCAGGGAGCCGTTGAAAATCTGTATGCAACAGGCGGCACTGCTTCATATGATGCGATTGTTGTTGCAACAAAAATGCTTTTAGATGCCAAAAAAGATAATCCGGATGCAAAGGTTATGCTGTTCCTTTTAAGTGACGGACAGGCAAATCTTGGATATTCTTATTCAGATATATATAATGAGGTAGATGCATTAAATATTCCTGTTTACACAATAGCGTATGGTGATGGTGCAGATGCAGATGCATTGGCAGATCTTTCAAGTATTAATGAGGCTGCAGCAATAAATGCAAATTCTGATGATGTTATATATAAGATTAAAGGACTTTTCTCTTCAGAAATGTAATAGTGTTAACAAAGAGGACCATCGGTTTAACCGGTGGTCTTCTTTGTTTGTCAGGAAAAAATATCTGGTTTCACCGGAGAATAGCAAATAAATATTAAAAATAAATATTTGTTATTATTTTATTGACATTATTAAAAAATTTTAAATTTAAAAATTATGCTTTTATCTGTAAATATTATTAATTTTATGATAAAATATTTTAAATACATATTTATACAATGTTATATATAAAATTCATATAATGTTAAATATAATATTAATAAGAATATGTAATAATTATTATTATTAAATCGGAGGAAATTATTATGGCAAACAAATACGCAGGAACACAGACAGAAAAGAATCTTCAGGCTGCATTCGCAGGAGAATCACAGGCAAGAAATAAATATACTTATTTTGCATCAAAGGCAAAAAAAGAAGGATTTGAGCAGATAGCTGCTTTATTCCTTAAAACAGCAGATAATGAGAAAGAACATGCAAAGTTATGGTTCAAAGAGCTTAACGGTATAGGAGATACAAAGGAAAATCTTGCTGCTGCAGCAGAAGGTGAAAATTATGAGTGGACTGATATGTATGAGGAGTTTGCAAAAACTGCAGAGGCAGAAGGCTTTACTGAGCTTGCTGAGAAGTTCAGAGGAGTAGCTGCTATCGAGAAGGCTCATGAAGAGAGATATCGTAAGCTTCTCCAGAATATTGAAATGCAGGAAGTATTTGCAAAGAGTGAAGTTAAGGTTTGGGAATGCAGAAACTGCGGACATATTGTTGTTGGAACAAATGCTCCTGATGTATGTCCTGTATGTGCTCATCCACAAAGCTTCTTTGAATTAAGAGAAGAAAATTATTAATATGAAAATATTAGTTAGTTCGTGCCTCCTTGGCGAAAATTGTAAATACAATGGCGGTAATAATTACAGCCCAAAGGTTGCTGATTTCGTCAAGGGGCATGAAGTAATATGTGTTTGTCCGGAGATTTTAGGTGGACTGACTACACCCCGTATACCGGCAGAATTGGTTGGAAACACCGTTACAAATAGAGAAGGGAAATCTGTTGACAAAGAATTTCGAAAAGGTGCAGAAATTGCATTTAAAATAGCAACAGATAATAATATAGACTTGGCTATCTTGCAATCAAGAAGTCCAAGCTGTGGGGTTAAACAAATATATGATGGAACATTTTCGGGAACATTAATTAACGAAAGTGGAATATTTGCAACAATGCTTAAAAATAATAATGTAAGGGTAATAGATGCAGAAGATTTGTAATGCTGTACCCGGGGGAAAGAATGAATTTTAAATTAGAAAACGATTTTTATATTATAGATAATAATTATAAATTAGTTTCGTTTAATGATACTGTAAGAGAAAGATACAAAGGAATAAAAGAAGGAGATTACTGTTATAAGGCAACAATGAACAGGGAATCCCCTTGTCTTCACTGCCCTTTGGCAGGTAATTCCAAAACAGGCATTCCTATGTATTATGATCCGTTTTATGGTGGATTTGTTGAAGCGATTTTTTCTGATATCGGAGACAATAAGTATGCAGTTGTATGTCATCCGGCAAGAAATTATGACACTTTGGAAATTGTTCATGCACTAAGTGTCCTGTTTTACAGCGTACATAAAATAGATCTTGTGAATAATCAGTTCCTTGAGATCAAAACTTTGCCTAACGTTACTAAGGTAATTGGAAAAACCGGAAATGCAAAAGAGGCTTTGGACCTGTTTACAAATCTTTTGGTCGATGAAAAACATAGGGAAAAGATTCAAAAATTTAATGATGTTACAATTTTAATGATTATGAGGTGAAGTTATGATCATA
>CALZHV010000072.1 GCA_945787485.1 uncultured Lachnospiraceae bacterium | reverse complement strand
TCCAGTTCAACATGTATCATACGATTCGGAAGGCACAGAATAAATGAATTATAACGAAGCACAGGAATATATAAATGAAAAAAACAAGCTTGGCAGTGTGCCGGGCTTAGATAATGAGATAGAGCTTTTGAAACGATTGGATAATCCGCAAAACAGATGTAAGTGTCTGCATATTGCGGGTACCAACGGAAAAGGCTCTATTTTTGCGTTTGTGGAAAACATATTACTTAAAATGGGCTATAAGACGGGAAGATACGTTTCACCGACTATAAGTCATTATCTTGAAAGATTTCAGATAAATCAACAATTTATGAGTGAAGATAGATTTGCATTATATATAGAAGAAATATCCCAAATAATAAAAGAAATGGAATCCGAAGGACTTAAGAGTCCTACAGCTTTTGAGATTGAAACAGCTGTTGCATATAAGTATTTTGCCGATGAAAATGTTGATTTTGCCTTGATTGAGTGTGGAATGGGAGGACGGCTTGATGCGACAAATGTAATCGACAAACCGTTGGCTACAGTTTTTGCATCAATAAGTCTTGATCATATGCAGTTTCTGGGAGATACGGTAGAAATGATTGCCGAAGAAAAAGCAGGAATTATAAAAAAAGACGGCATATGTGTTTCTTATCCGCAGCTTCCGGAAGTTTCAGATGTCCTTAGAAATAAGTGCCGCAAGGTAAATACACAATTTTTCGAAGTAGATATGCGGGATGTTTGCGAAGAGAATATTGATTTGACAGGTACGAGGTTTATATGGAAAAAAGAAGAATACCATATAAAGCTACTTGGGGTTCATCAAATATATAATGCCTCAACAGCATTGCTTTTAATAGAAAAATTATATGAAAAAGGATATCTAAATTTACATTATGACAGACTTTGTGTAAAAAGGGGTTTAGAGGAAACCGTATGGAATGGAAGAATGACGGTTGTATCACAAAAACCACTTGTTATATGTGACGGCGCACACAATGAACAGGCATGGAAAATGCTTGCATTATCGTTAAATAAATATTTTACAAATAAGCACATAATATTTATAATGGGAGTATTAGGTGATAAAGAATATGAAAAAATGATAGAAATTCTTTTGCCGTATATGTACGCGGTTATTGCTATAACACCTGACAATCCAAGAGCACTTGCTAAGGAAATTATAGCAGATAAAATCAGATGCCGTGGAGTTGATTGTATGACAGCGCAAAAGTATGAGCAGGCTTTAGAAATGGCATATGGTATGGTGAATGACAATTCTATGATTATGATTTGCGGTTCGTTGTCATTTCTTAATGAATATCTGCAAAAAAAATTGTAAGGATTACTTAAATGGACAGAATAGACAATATTTTAAATAATCAAACCTTCAAAAAATGTATAAACAGAATAAATGAGGCTGAAAAGGATAGAAAATTTTGTTTGCATAATATTGAACACAGCATTGATGTGGCAAGAATAGCATATATTATATCTTTACAAAACAATTTGTCTGTTGAAAAGGATGTAATTTATGCAACTGCTTTGCTTCATGACATAGGAAGAGCAGAAGAATATGACAATGGTATTTCACATCATGAAGCAAGTGCCATAATCGCAAAAGAAATATTAGCCGGTTCAGGCTTTGATGAGGCAGAAATGCAAATGATCTGTGATGCCATAAAAAAACATAAATGTGGTCAGGCACAGGTAAATACATTGGGTGATTTACTGTACAAAGCTGATAAGCTTTCGAGAGCCTGTTATTCGTGCAAGGTATATGAGGAATGCTATTGGGACGAATCAAAAAAGAATAAAACACTACAAATATAGACAGGAGCAAGATATGCAGATAGGAAACAGAGAATTTCGAATAGGGAAAATGCCTTATATAATGGGAATATTAAATGTCACACCGGATTCTTTTTCTGATGGCGGAAGATACAGCGATTTGGACAAAGCTCTTGCGCATGCAAAACAGTTGATTGATGACGGTGCGGATATAATTGATGTTGGTGGTGAATCAACAAGACCCGGACATGTGCAAATATCCACTCAGGAGGAAATAGAAAGAACCTGCTTTGTAATCGAAGCGATAAAAGAGAATTTTGATATCCCGGTATCATTGGACACATACAAATTCGAAGTGGCTCAGGCGGGAGTATTTGCCGGGGCAGACATGATAAACGATATCTGGGGATTTAAATATGATGACAGAATGGCAGGACTTGTTGCAAAGAACAATTTGTGCTGTTGCCTTATGCACAACAAAAACGGCAATTCGTACAATAATCTTATTGAAGATACAATTGAAGAACTTAAACAGTCGGTAAATATAGCTCTAGCAGCAGGCGTTGACAGGGAAAAGATTATGATAGACCCGGGCATCGGATTTGCAAAGGACACAAATCAGAATCTTGTGGTTATGAATAATCTGGAGAGATATACGGAGCTTGGATATCCGGTGTTGCTCGGAACATCAAGAAAATCAATGATTGGAAACACGCTTGGTTTGCCGGTTGATCAAAGAGAAGAAGGCACAATTGCAACATCTGTTTTAGGCCTTCAAAAGGGTTGTGCTTTTTTCAGGGTGCATGATGTTAAGGCAAATTCAAGAGCACTCAAAATGACACAGGCGATTTTAAATTCAACTATACAGGTCTGATGAAAATAATATAAAACAGAAAGGTCGTGAGCAGTAAACGATGGATACAATAGTAATCAAAGATTTAGAAATATTTGCGTATCATGGAGTGTTGGCAGAAGAAAAGAAAAAAGGTCAGCCGTTTATTGTTACTGCTTATTTAAAGCTTGATCTGAAGGAAGCCGGAACAACTGACGAGCTTGATAAGACTGTCAATTATGCAGATATATGCGAATTAATAAGAGAAGTCATGACGGAACAGAAATATGATTTGATTGAAGCGGTAGCTGAAAGTATAGCATCGACCATACTTATCAAATACGAACCAATAAAAGAGGTGCGCATAATAGTAAGCAAACCACAGGCCCCGATTCCGATGACATTTGATACAGTATATGTTGACATAGTTCGAAAGAAACATATTGTTTATCTCGGAATAGGCTCTAATCTCGGAGATAAGGAAGCTTATCTTGATTTTGCAGTAGACCAGATGAATATGGATGAATGTATAAAGGTAAAAAAAATATCGGAATATATAGTAACAAAGCCTTATGGAGATGTTGAACAGGATGATTTCTTAAACGGATGTCTTGAGATAGAAACATTATATTCGCCAAGAGAGCTATTGCTGGTAATAAATGATATAGAAAAAAGCGCAGGAAGAAAAAGACTTATTCATTGGGGACCAAGAACACTTGATATAGATATTTTACTTTATGACAGAGAAATTGTAATGGAAGAAGATTTGCAGATTCCGCATGTTGAAATGGCAAAGCGACAGTTCGTGCTTGAACCGTTATGTGAAATTGCACCATATGCATATCATTCCGGATACAACAAAACAGTTATTGAGTTATTTGAGGAACTAAAACGGGGGTGAAAAAATGACATACAAAATGTTTGCAGCAATTTATGTAGGCTCAAGCGAAGTCGCAATGAGAATATATGAAATAAACGGCAAAAAGACTTTTAGACAGATTGACACTGTAACCAAAATCATTGAACTCGGTAAGGATACATACAATCTGGGATATCTTACAACAAAGTCCATTAGCGATATATGTGATATATTAAACGGATTCAAGGATAAGATGAAGGAGTATCAGGTAACGGAATACAGGGCTTATGCGACGAGTGCGGTAAGAGAAGCTGAAAATTCAGAGATAGTAATCGATGCAATAAAAAGAAAAACAAATATTGTTGTTTCGATATTAAGTAATTCCGAGCAAAGATATGTAAGCTTCAAAGGTCTGGTGGCAAAATATGAAGCTTTTCATCAGGTTGTTAGCAAAAACACGGCATTTATCGATGTTGGAGCAGGCAGCGTGCAGATTTCTGTATTTGATAAAAACAATCTTGTGCTTACAGAAAATATTTCCATTGGAGCGGTCAGGATAAGAGATTATCTTTCTATAATGAACAAGAACTACGGAAGACTTGATAATCTTATGACGGAATATGTTGAAAATGATATCGTAACATTTAGAAATATATACCTGAATGATAAGGAAATCAAAAATATAATTGCTGTCGGAGAGGTTGTTAATTCCGTAAACAGAATAGTGCCGGAATTGTTGAAGGATGAAAAGCTTTCGAGAGAAGAATTCAACATTTTATATGATAAGGTCGTGTCGATGCCACCTGAGGAGCTTTCAAAGAAATATGGTATTGCCTACGAAAGAGCTACATTGATGCTTCCTAATATAATTATTTATAAATCCTTCCTCAACAATTCAAAGGCGGATGAACTATATTTCCCAAAGGTAGATTTTTGCGAGGGCATTACTGCGGCATATATGTCTGAAGGAAGCCGTGTTGTGTTTGAACATAACTTCCAGGATGATATAGTGGCAACAGCATACAATATAAGCAAAAGATACAGAAGCAACAAAAATCATATAGAAAGAGTTGCACAATACTCATTAGATATTTTTGACAGCCTTAAGAAAATACACGGAATGGGTAAGCAGGAAAGACTTCAGCTGCAGATTGCGGCAATTCTGCACGAATGCGGTAACTATATTAATTTGCATGATGGAGCAAACAGCTCATACTTTATCGTTGCAAATACAGAAATATTGGGACTGTCACATAAAGAGAGAATGGAAATAGCCAATGTAGTAAAATACAATGTTTTGTATTTGCCGTCAAAAGAAAAAATGCTTGCAGAACTGGGCGATTGCAATTATATTTTGATAGCTAAGCTTGTTGCAATTTTAAGAATTGCTAATATATTGGACAAATCTCATATGCAAAAAATTGACAATGTCGCTTTTTCGATAAAAGATGATACAATGGTAATAACTGCAAAGACAAATGAAGACATTGCATTAGAACTTGGACTGTTTGAACAAAAAGCTGATTTTTTTGAGAAGGTGTATGGTATAAGACCTGTTCTCAAGATAAAAAGGAGCGTGTAATGATGGATAAAAAGTTGCTTGAAAAGAAGGAAAATTATACAAACAGAGAATACAGCTGGTTGCTTTTTAATTACAGAATTATAAATGAGGCTAAGGATAAAAACATACCATTATTTGAAAGAATAAAATTCCTTAGCATTTCAGCATCAAATCTTGATGAATTTTTTATGATAAGAGTTGCTTCGTTGATTGACCTTGTTCATGCGGATGTAAGGAAAAAAGATATAGCAGGACTTAATCCGCTTGCACAGCTTGAACTCATAATACCTGAGATGAAGAAAATGATTAATAGTCAATATTCATCATTTAACCGTTCGCTTTTGCCGGCTCTTGAGACTAACGGATTAAAAATTGTAAAACATTATGAGGAGCTTACGGACAAGCAGGCTGAATTTGTTGACCAATATTTTGAAAAAGAGGTATACCCGGTTTTGACGCCGATGGCAGTGGACTCATCAAGACCATTTCCTCTTATTAGCAATAAGACGCTTAATATCGGAGCACTGATTCACGACAAAAAGAAGAATGTAATTGATATTGCAACCGTTCAGGTGCCATCTGTATTAAACAGAATTGTACAATTGCCACAAACGGGAGATGCAAAAGAAATAATTCTCCTTGAGGAAATTATTGAGAAAAACTTAAGTAAGCTGTTTTTGAATTATGAAATAGTATGTGCTCATCCATACAGAATCATGAGAAATGCCGACCTTGCCATAGACGAGGAAGATGCTGCTGATTTGCTTAAGGAAATTGAGAAGCAGATTAAGAAGAGGGCATGGGGAGAAGTAATAAAACTTGAAGTTGAGGATACGATGGACAAGAGACTTCTTAAAGCATTAAAGAAGCAGCTGAATGTTTCTGAAAATGCAATCTATCCGATAAACGGACCTTTGGATTTGACATTCCTTATGAAAGTATATGGTTTGGAGGGATTCGATAAACTTAAGGTTAAAAAGTATATTCCACAACCTGTACAGGGACTTAATAATGAAGAAAACATATTTGATCAGATTAAAAGAAAAGATATATTGCTCCATCATCCATATGATGAGTTTACACCTGTTGTAGATTTTATCAGACAGGCAGCAGCAGATCCGAATGTTTTGGCAATTAAACAGACATTATATAGAGTGAGTGGAAATTCTCCTATAGTAGCCGCACTTGCAAATGCTGCAGAAAATGGAAAACAGGTAACGGTTCTTGTAGAACTTAAAGCAAGATTCGATGAAGAAAATAATATTATCTGGGCAAAAAAGCTTGAAAAAGCAGGCTGTCATGTTATTTACGGACTTGTCGGATTAAAAACACATTCCAAAATTGCACTTGTCATAAGACGTGAGGAAGATGGCATAAAACGATATGTACATCTCGGTACGGGAAACTACAATGACATAACTGCAAAGCTTTATACGGACATGGGTATGTTTACTGCGTCAGATTTGATTGGCGAAGATGCTACTGCTGTGTTTAACATGCTTTCAGGATATTCCGAGCCGCCAACATGGAACAAGCTTCTTGTGGCTCCTATTTGGATGAAAGACAGATTTTTATCGCTTATTCAAAGAGAAGCAGAAAATGCAAAGCAGGGTAAGGAAGCAAGAATTATTGCAAAAATGAATTCACTTTGCGACCCGGTTATAATAAAGGCGCTTTATGAAGCTTCATGCGCAGGTGTAAAAATTGATCTTATCGTGAGAGGTATATGCTGCCTTAAGGCGGGTGTGAAAAATGTATCTGAAAACATAACCGTCAGATCGCTTGTGGGTAATTTTCTGGAGCATTCGAGAATTTTTTATTTCTATAACGATGGTTTTGAAGATATATATATGGGAAGTGCGGACTGGATGCCAAGAAATCTTGACAAACGAGTGGAAATAACATTTCCTGTTGAGGATGTAGATTTAAAACAAAAAGTAATAGAGATACTTCAGGTTCAGCTTGCGGATACATTAAAGGCTCATGTAATGCAGCCTGACGGTTCATACGAAAAGCTTGACCTTAGAGGAAGAGACAGACTTGAAGCACAGCAATATTTTTGTCAATGTGCATTAGAGGCAAACAAAAAGGAAGAAAATAAAACCGTTTCAAGGGTTTTTGTTCCGAGAACAAAAGAGGAATAATAATTCTCCGTAAAACGGGGGATAAAAAATAAAAAAAGAGGAGGATAAAGAGTGGAAAAACTTTTCAAAATCAACGAGAGGGGCTCTAATGTCAGAACTGAGATATTTGCAGGTATTACAACATTCTTTGCAATGGCGTATATAATATTTGTAAATCCGACTCAGGTAGCGGCAGGCGGAGCAACAGGATGGCTTGTGGCAGAAGGTGCTGATGCGGTAACAATGGGCAAAATATGGAACGCAGTTTACATTGGTTCTATTCTTGTAGCGGTAGTTGGTACGCTTCTTATGGCATTTCTTGCAAACATGCCGTTTGCACAGGCTTGTGGAATGGGTCTTAACTCATTCTTCTGTACAACATTCGTTGTAGGTGCTTATTTTTCAGGAGCAGATTTGATAACAGGATATCAGTCAGGCTTGGTTATAATTTTATTGTCAGGTTTGGTTTTCCTTATTTTATCAATAACGGGATTGAGAGAGTATGTAGCAAAATCGATGCCGGATTGTCTTAAAAAAGCAATACCTGCAGGTATCGGACTTTTTATAGCTATGATAGGATTTAAAAATGCCGGTATTATCGAAGCAAACCTGTATACTTTTGTTCAATTCTTTGATTTCCATGGAGTAATTAATTCAATTGGACAGGAAGCAGCAGACGGTCATGTAATAACAACCCTTGAAGCATGGCATACTATCGTTCCCGTAATAGTTGCATTTATCGGCGTGATAATAATTGCAATCTTATCAAAGAAGGGTGTTAAATCCAGTGTAATAATAAGTATTGTGGCTTCAACTGTACTTTACTACGTCATGATGTGGGAGCTCCCAAGCTTTGATATAAGCTCAATCGGACAGTCATTTAAGGACTTTGAAGAAATAGGTTTATTTGGAGTGTTTAAGCCTGCTGCATGGGAAGCGGCATTTACAAGCGAATATATTGGCGGTGTATTTTCGGCAATTATGCTTGTTATAGTATTCTGTCTTGTAGATATGTTTGATACAGTCGGTACTATTTACGGAGCATCTGCACAGGCAGGTATGCTTGATGAAAATGGTGACCCGATTAACATCAATAAGTCAATGCTTTGTGATTCGATTGGTACACTTTGCGGTTCTGTTTTCGGTACATCGACATGTACTACATTCGTTGAGTCTGCGTCAGGTGTCAGTGCAGGTGGCAGAACAGGCTTTGCAAGTGTAATAACTGCGGCATGCTTTGCAATCTGTTTATTCTTAAGTCCGCTTGCAAGTATAATTCCAAGTGCTGCGACAGCACCTGCACTTATATTTGTAGGTGTTTTGATGGCGAAGAACTTTGCAAAGGTTGATATGGATGATATGCTTTCGGCAGTACCTGCATTCCTTGCACTTATAATGATGCCTTTGACATATTCTATCTCAAATGGTATCGGTATTGGTGCAATTGCATATACTTTAATTGCAATATTTACAGGAAAATACACAAAGAAGGATATCGTAGTAACACTTATTGCATTATTATTTATATTTAAGTTCTTCTTCGTAACGATGTAAAATATTGATGAATAAAAAATAGTGAAACTATGCATACTTTCCATGTAACCCTTAAATGTAAATAGGAGGAATAAGTTAATGCGTAGTTCACAGGAAATGTATGAAGAAGTTGCAGAAAGATGTAGTGCATATGATGAAGCTACACCAATCGTATTAGGTGATAAACATTCAAACGAATGTGAAACAACAAAAAGCTGTCTCACATGCAGACATTTTTCATCTGATGAGTATTGCAAATTGGATTTATATGATTCAATTGCAAATAATTTAAAATAGAATAGCTTAAAGGAACGGGCAGTGGAAACATTGTCCGTTTTTTGTGTGAACTTTAATGGCATATCTTGACAGTATTTAAGTGGGTTGTTATACTCGAAAAAGATTTTGACATAAAAAGGAGAATGTTATGATAAGTGCAAATAATGTAACACTCAGACTTGGTAAGAAGGCTTTGTTTGAAGATGTAAATATCAAATTTACTGAAGGAAACTGCTATGGACTGATAGGAGCAAACGGTGCAGGTAAGTCAACCTTCCTCAAGATTCTTTCCGGCGAACTTGAGCCTACAAATGGCGAAGTAATTATGAATGCGGGAGAAAGATTATCAGTACTCCAGCAGGATCACTTTAAATATGATGAATACATGGTGCTTGATACTGTAATAATGGGCAATAAGAAATTGTATGAGATTATGCAGGAGAAGGATGCTATTTATGCAAAAGAAGATTTCAGTGATGAAGATGGTATAAGAGCATCTGAGCTTGAAGCTGAATTTGCAGAGATGGACGGATGGAATGCAGAGGCTGATGCTGCAACACTTCTTAACGGACTTGGAATAGAAACTGATTTGCACTACAAGATGATGAGCGAATTAGACGGCGGAGAAAAGGTTAAGGTTCTTCTAGCGCAGGCGTTGTTTGGTAATCCTGATGTATTGTTGCTTGATGAGCCTACAAACCACCTTGACCTGGATGCCATTGCATGGCTTGAAGAATTTCTTATCAACTTTGAGAATACTGTAATTGTAGTATCACATGACAGATATTTCCTCAATAAAGTATGTACACATATAGCGGATATTGATTACGCAAAGATTCAGCTTTATGCAGGCAACTATGATTTCTGGTATGAAT
>CALZHV010000071.1 GCA_945787485.1 uncultured Lachnospiraceae bacterium | reverse complement strand
CAATTACAACCTGATCGATCTTAATTGGTTCCATCGCTTCAATTTCATCGATGGTCTTGGCGTTTCCAGGAAGATGTGGGAAAGCAACGGTCGGACGAACTGCCGAAAGATCAATTTCAACAACTTCATCATACTCTGCATCTTCGTCTGCTTCATACTTTGTGAATGTCTTTGTTGAATGTTCTTTCATATACTCAATGGTAAGCTCATCTACAGGGAAGATACCGTTCTTTGCACCTGCTTCAATAGCCATATTGGCAATTGTAAAACGGTCATCCATTGTAAGATTTTTGATACCCTCGCCAACGAATTCCATTGACTTGTATAAAGCACCATCAACACCTATCATACCGATAATGTGAAGAATAACATCCTTTCCGCTAATCCAAGGAGCTTTCTCTCCTACTATATTAAACTTGATTGCTGAAGGAACTTTAAACCATGCTTTTCCTGTAACCATACCTGCAGCCATATCTGTACTACCAACACCTGTTGAAAATGCACCAAGTGCACCATATGTACATGTATGTGAATCTGCGCCGATACAAGTCTCACCGGCTACAATAAGTCCTTTTTCAGGAAGGAGGGCATGCTCGATACCCATCTCACCAACATCAAAGAAATTCTTTATCTCGTTTTCATTTGAGAAATTTCTTACACATTTACAATGCTCAGCACTCTTTATATCTTTATTAGGAGTAAAATGATCCATTACAAGAGCAATCTTTTCTTTGTCGAAAACCTCTTTTTTATTAAACTTCTCCATCTCATGAATAGCAACAGGCGTAGTAACATCATTGCCTAATACTAAATCAAGACTTGCCTCAATCAACTGTCCTGCTTCTACGCTAGGAAGTCCTGCATGAGCAGCAAGAATTTTCTGTGTCATTGTCATTCCCATAGGAATTTCCTCCTTTTTTCATTAAAATTATTATATTGATGTTGATTTTATCACAAAGAAAGATATAATAAAAATATATATTATGTATGGCATGTATAACTTCAAGTTATATCTATTGTATATGTATATGATAAATATTGGATATGGGATATAATTTAATTTTTATTTTAATAATTTCAGGGGGGGTTTTACTATGTTTGAAAATTTAAATAACTACAGAACATTTTATACAGTTGCAAAAACAGGTAATATCAGTCATGCTGCTGATATTTTATACATTAGCCAGCCTGCCATAAGTAAGTCTATATCCAAATTAGAGGAAGGCCTCGGTGTTAAGCTTTTTTCACGTACGGCTAAAGGCGTTTTTCTTACCGATGAAGGTGAGATTTTATTTGAGCACGTTAAGAATGCCTTTGAAAGCATTTCTGAAGGTGAGGATGAAATAAAGCGTATCAGCGAGCTTGGCATTGGTCAGCTTAGAATTGGTGTAAGTACATCTTTGTGCAAATATATATTACTTGATTATTTACAGGATTTTATTTTTGAAAATCCTCATATCAAAGTAACTATAGACTGTCACTCAACCGTAAACACAATAAAGCTTTTACAAGCCAATAAAATAGATATAGGGCTTATATGCCATACCGACATTCCTTCCGGATATACATACAAGAAGGTACGTGAAATACATGATATATTTGTGGCAAATGATTCTTATCTTAATAATCTTCGTCTTCGTGAAACGGAAGAAAAGCTTGAAGAAACAGATAATCCCTGGATGTTTGCAGGCAATCTGACTCCTTTGCTCGAAATAAAGGAGGGTGAAAAAATATCAACTACTGAGATTATTGAAAAGTCCAATCTTATGCTTCTCGAATCAACGAATATTACAAGAAAATATATAGATGATTATCTGGAGGAATGTAATATTCATCCTAGCCAGATATTTGAAATATCTAATATGGATCTTCTCATTGACTTTGCATCTATCGGTATGGGTGTTGCCGGAGTTGTCAGAGAATTTGCCAAAGACCATCTTGCAAGTGGTCAAATCAAAGAATTGCCATTAGAAAAACCAATTCCTAAAAGATCAGTTGGTTTTATATATACTAAAAGCAACGCAAAATCAGTTGCACTTCAAAAATTTATAGAATTTTGTGAGATATAAAAAGTAATACAAAATGAAGGCAAGCCTAAGTTTGATTGCGACCTTGAGCTTGATCTTATACAAGAATACTACCTTAACGCACTTGACATATTTGAAGAATTTTTCTATGATAAATTACATAATAATGAGACTGATATTTCAGACGACAGACTTGTTGGATGGTTATCATTTTTGACAACAAGCAGTATTGATGATGTATCAAAGCTCATAGAATTATATCCTTGGTTATCGGAGATTTACGAAGAAATCTCTTATTATAGAAATGATGTGAATGGGGTGATTGATATGTATTCTCAGATGATTGCAGAACTTGATTATAATTCTATTAATTATTTGGTTGATACACAGAAGGAAATTATTGAAAAACAACAAGAATTGCTTGATGAACAAAAGTCTCAGCTTGATGAACAAAAGTCTCAGCTTGACGAACAAAAGTCTCAGCTTGATGAAAAAGATTTAATAATAGAAAAATTACAAAATCTTCTTACAAAGAATAATATTGATTTACAACTGTAAAACTATTTATACAAAAAGGTGGCATATTTTGAAATGCCACCTTTTTTTCATCACTACTCTATACTTCTTTATTTTCTCTCAATATTCCTTGCTAATATCCCCATCTATAGCATACATTTTTCTGAATTTTTCAAGGTCTCTTTCTCCTCTTACAAGCATAACCTCTTTAAATTTACCTGTATGAATATCTTTAAAGCCCGCTACCTGTTCACCATTACAAATACTTGCTCTAATAACAGGCTTCAAATTTTCTTTATCATATGAATGCAAATCCGTCTTCTTTTTAAACAGCCCCATTTCATTCTCCTTTTTGCAACATTTTAATCACTCTTACAAATAATTCTGCAAAACTGTCATCATCAACTGCGGTGAATATACTAAAAAAACACCAAAACGGTGTTTTTTTACTAAACTGTAATGGCAGCTTCATTAACTCCCATTTCAAGTTCGACATCTTCACTCTCTTTATCCTTTAAAGAATGTATGTAATCTCTGTAATCGACAAGCTTACCTTCATAGACTATTTCGAGTTCATCCCACACTCTGAAATCCTCAGGTCTTGCAAGCCCCGGTTGTTTATCAAACATTTTCACACCGGCTTTTTGAAGAACATAATAAACAAATTGAGAACA
This sequence comes from uncultured Lachnospiraceae bacterium, assembly GCA_945787485.1. Lineage (GTDB taxonomy): Bacteria > Bacillota > Clostridia > Lachnospirales > Lachnospiraceae > Coprococcus_C. Next base: position 6,672 of record CALZHV010000071.1, on the reverse strand, counting down.
GAAATAATAATGTTCACGCTCTACCGGTTTATTGACAGTTACACCGAGAACTCCCAGATAATTATAACCATAGCTGTCCTTATTTTGTCTGAAACGTTCTATTATTTCTTCAATACGCTTATATTGAGCTGATGTTACCCTAAGTCTGCCAACACGGCAGGTTGTTCCGACATCTCTGCCAAAAACACCTTTAGTAATATCTTCTTGAATAAATCCACAGTAAAACGGATTCCATAATTTTTTTCTGGCAAAGCTATACATATTATTTAGTTCAATATCAAGGGCAAGTGAAGTGTGTGCATATTGTTCTCTTGTCCACATTTTTATTACCTGAGAAGGTATTGTTGATGTTTTGGATACAACTATGTAAACTTCTTTATCCTTGACTATATTTGATTGAGAAGAAACTTTCTTACTCATAAAAACACTCCCAAATTAATTCTTGTTTTGAAGTTTTTTCATATCTTCTTTAATTAATTCTTTCTCTTTTAATGCCTCATCTTTAATACGGGCCGGTGTAGCTTTATTTGTGATAATATCTCCGGTAAATTTCATTGCAACATCAAACTTTTTAAGTTTTCTTGCAGTATCTGCCATGAAATATTTCAGAGTAATTTCATCCATCCCTGCAATAGGATAATTTTCCTTTGACATTGCAGCCTCAAATCCCTCATAAGCATTTTTCAGGCAATCCATCTCATCGACATATAATTCTTTTATCATATCATGATTGGCGGCATCACGAATATCTAACGACAACCTTTTACCTCTTAATACCCATGCATACTTAAGACATGTATATGCTTTTTCAGAATTTTTAGCCTTCTTTACAATTGAACACACAAGGGCAAGCTTATGTCTTAAAATTGCATCATCATAAGAATAAATCAAAAGATTATTATCTAATCCCTTAAAACTTCTTCCAACATTTTCTTTTATCAGACTTGCCTGTTTAGAAGTTACACTTTTAAAATATCTGTTAATTGCCGAATATCCACACTTGTCGCATGATATTGCATCATATTTAAGTGCATCAAACACATCAAAAACAGGACGCAAATCAGTATCTCTTTCATTTGCACGAACACCTGAAACCTTTACGCTTCTCGTAACAAATTCAATTCCGCATACCGGACATGTGTATCTTCTGTTAATAACAAAATCCTCTTCTTTTTTCTCCTGAGTAACAATTTCAACAGTAGGGCTTATTACTTCTTTTTGTTTCTCGTATATTTCAGTTTCATCTAAATTTTTCAATCCAAATTTTTCAAGTCCTGAAAATAATCCCATTGTCGTTCTCCTTATTTCTAAGCGTTACCATCCAATCACTAATTTGGCTTATATGAGCTCTTAAGTGATACAATTCTGTTGAATGCTAACAGTTCGTCCGTTGTATCCTTTGAATCAACACAGAAATATCCATGTCTCAAAAACTGGAATGAATCTCCCGGTTTAGCATCCTTGAATGCTGCTTCAAGCTTACAATTATTTAATACGGTAAGTGAATTTGGATTATAATTTAATGTACCATCCTCATTTAACTTACCCTTCTCTTCATCTACTATATTTTCGTACAATCTTACCTGGGCATCAACAGCGCTTTCTGCTGAAACCCAATGAATTGTCCCCTTAACCTTTCTGCCTTCAAAGCCCGAACCACTTCTTGTTTCAGGATCGTAAGTACAGTGAATTTCTGTAATATTACCCTGTCCATCCTTCTTATAATCTACACATTTTACAAAATATGCGCCCTTAAGTCTCACTTCATTTCCAGGGAAAAGACGGAAATATTTTTTAGGAGGCTCTTCCATAAAATCTTCTCTTTCTATATAAATCTCCCTGCTAAATGCGACCTTTCTTGTTCCCGCATCAGGATTTTCCTGATTGTTATCAATGTCAAAATATTCAACCTGTCCTTCAGGATAATTATCTATAATAAGCTTTATTGGGTCAATAACAGCCATAAGTCTGTTCGCCTTAAGCTTAAGGTCTTCTCTTATACAATACTCAAGCATTGCATAATCAACTGAACCATTTGCCTTTGTAACACCAACAAGCTCCATAAACTTCTTGAGCGACTCCGGAGTAAATCCTCTTCTTCTTAAAGCCGCAAGAGATACAAGCCTTGGATCATCCCATCCATCAACTATTCCGTCCTCAACAAGCTTTTTGATATATCTCTTGCCTGTAACAACATTTGTAAGATAAAGCTTGGCAAATTCAATCTGTCTTGGAGGATTTGGATATTCAAGTTCGTTTACAACCCACTCATAAAGTGGTCTGTGATCCTCAAATTCCAATGTACATATTGAATGTGTTACACCCTCTATAGCATCCTCAATTGGATGTGCAAAATCATACATAGGATAAATGCACCATTTATCTCCTGTATTGTGATGAGTCATTCTTGCTATACGATAAAGGATCGGGTCTCTCATATTGATATTAGGGCTTGCCATATCAATCTTGGCTCTAAGAACTTTCGCTCCATCCTCATACATACCATTTTTCATATTTTCAAACAATTCGAGATTTTCTTCGATTGTTCTGTTTCTGTACGGACTGTCTTTGCCCGGTTCTGTAAGCGTTCCTCTGTACTCTCTCATCTCTTCAGGTGTAAGGTCACACACAAAAGCCTTGCCTTTTTTAATAAGCTTTACTGCAGCATCATACATCTGGTCAAAATAATTTGATGCATAAAATACTTCATCACCGAAATCAGCACCAAGCCATTTGATATCATCAATTATCGACTGCACAAATTCTGTTTTTTCTTTAGTAGGATTTGTATCATCAAATCTGAAATTAAACTTTCCGCCATACTCTTTTGCAAGTCCATAATTTAATAATATAGACTTTGCATGTCCAATGTGAAGATATCCGTTTGGCTCCGGTGGAAATCTTGTTACTACGTTTGTATATTTGCCTTCTCTTAAATCATTATCTATTTCCTGTTGTATAAAATTTCTTCCTGATACTTCGCCTTCCATAAAAAGGTCCTCCTATATTGAGCTTTTAAATCATAAAATTTATCATATCATTATTTGTGCTATAAGTCAATTTTGCGAGATATTCCGACCGTCTTTTGACCTTCGTTCCAACCGGTTTTTAACTAACCCTATGACGATAGCGTTCCAACTATAATATGTTACTATACTAAACTGTTATTCCTTATCTGAAAAAGCACTGTCCTTACCTGCATCGTAGCTTTCTCTAATCAGGGTATTTATTCGCTCTGATTCCCTAAGGAATATCTCTCCCTCATCTATTACAGATTTACTGTTTATATCAGATTTTATCTGCTCTTGCTGCGTCAAATCAGCATTATTTGTTGTTACTTTTGTCTGCTTATCCGAATCAGCATCTGCATTTGTTACAGAATTTTTTTCCTGTTCCGAATCAGCATCTGCTTTTGTTTCAGAATCTATTCCCTTCGCAGAATCAACTTTGCCATAAGAAACTGATGCCAGCATATCGTCAGCCTCATTTAATTCCTGCTTCAGTTTTCTGTTTTTGACAAATAAAAGAATTAAAGCTATTAACAGTATGCATGCAATAGCAGAAATTATGGCTACAATTATTTTAAATTTTCCGTCATTGTCTGTTTGTTTATCTGTTGGCGGGATAATCTGAGTCGGTGTAGCAATCTCTTCTGTATCCTCTTCAATAATATTTTCAGTTTCAATATCAATTTCATTTCCTAAAACATAACGCATAAAAGTCTTATCTTTTTCATCATAAAGATAAAGTCCTGCCTTATCTTCAATGTTCATTGCATATACAACATACAGTTGTTTATCATTAAGTCTTTCAGACTGATATGCTTCAATATCCTGTTCATTTACATTAAGCTTTGCCTGTTTAAAATCATCAGGAAGTTTAACATCTTCCGGAAATTTTAATATTACATATCTTATATATGTAGATGAATATTCCTGATAAAATGTCAGCTCACCGTTTTTTTCATCCAGCATATACCAGCTTGTCTTATCTTCATCATCAATAAGACATACTATTTTAAACAATTTATTTGGTGCTTCATATGCAAGCACCTCCCAGTCCTTATACTTTGCCGTAGTTTTAGTAAATCCTTCCGGATTATCTATATTGTTTTCATTTGAAACAAAATGATAATCTTTCCCGTTTATCGAAGCTATTGCTTCTCCCTTATCTTCACCTGCAACAACCCTGAGCTTGTATACTTTTACAGAACCATTCTCAGCTGTAACTGTTATTCGGACACTGTTTTCTCCCGGTTCAATCAAGCCTGCTCCGTACACCTCTGTTTTTGCTTTTGAATCTTCTGTTGTGGCACTTACAACCATGCTTGTTACATCTTCATCAACCTGAACAAAATATGAAGTTACATCAGGAGAAAATGCAGGTTCAAGAGTACCCGGTGAAATCTGTAAACTTGCAAGATTACAATTTGATGATTTGTCATCATCTCCATCATCTTCCGTAGTTTCTGTTGATTCAGTTGTTGGGTCATCCGGCTTTTCTGTATCTGTTTTTACAGTTACATTTACACCTGCATGTGAAATAGAAAGCTGTTCAAGATTAATATTATAAGCCTCTGTTCCACTTGTAGATATACCTGAGCTGCCATTTGCTATTGCTTTAAATGTAAGAGAAACCGAGCCTGAGCTTGTACCACTAATTACAAGTGTACCGCCTCCACCATTTACCTGCGCTGCTCCTCCTCCGGATGTATATTGAAGCACCCCGGAATTATATGTTACATACATTGTATATGCAGACAAATCACTTCCGTTAACTGACACGGTTGCAGTAACACTGTTACCCAGACTTATCGTAGAAGCTGAAAGTGCTATAGAAACCGAGACCGAAGCTGCTTTTGGTTCATATACATTCATCTGTAGACACAGTATCAGAGCAATCATTATTGGTATTATTTTCTTTAAAATTTTTTTCATGTTGTCCTCCTAAAATGTCATCTACTTTATCAATTGAATGCCGACAATATGGCGTTGGATCATTACTATATCAATAGCACTTATTGTTCCGTCTCCGTTAATATCTCCGGATGCCATCACATCGGAATTTGTTTTATCAAGTCCTACAATAATTCTTTGAAGCTTAACAATATCTATCGCAGATATCTTTCCATCTCCATTCAAATCCCCCTTTACAATATCAGGATTATCAGGTTCTTCAGGATCATCCACAATTGCACTCGCTTTTCCTCTTACGACCGTAATGGTATATTTTCTAACGGAACCACTTTGGGCTGTAACAGTTATCGGTACAATGTTCGTTCCCATTTTCAGGCTTATAGTTCCTGTGCCCGATACATTTGCATGTGAATTTACTGTAGTGGCACTTATTCTTATACTTTCAATTTTTTCCGGAACAATAAGAGAATAATCCTTTGTTTCACACACGCTGAAAGTTGGTGTAAGCCCATATCCGTCAATTGTAAGTGTCTTAAGCCAGTTATTCGGATTACCTGAATCTGCCGGTTTTGTTACAGGTGAATCCGGCATATTGGTATATACAGGAATCTTAAACACCATAGATGAATTAAGCAGATTATTAGCCTTATACGCATTGTAATTTGTAAGACATTCTGTTGATGGTGCCTGTACATTTGTCATATATTGATGAGAAAAGAGATTTCCCGTATTAGTTACATTAAATTTTTGTGTATAAAGGGTATCCTGACCAACTGATATATACGCTGTCCCAAGATACTGTGAACCACCAATTATTGCTTTAGAAGGAGAATTCCATGGTCTGCCGTAGCTTCCCGGTGTTGCTGCCCATTTCAGTCCCTTTGTAACCGCAGAGCCACCGGCAGTATCAACAGCACCAATATTGAAGAAATTGTATATTCCCGGATACACCGGGCTGTTTCCAAATGCTGCAACACTTCCGTTTATACCCATTTCCTGTCTCATTCTTGAGGCTATATGATAAGGACTAACTCCGCTTTGCTTTGCAGCCTCCATAATAATTTGCGCATAGGTTTTACTTTCACCCTTTGGCACAGTATTGTACATAAATGTTCCTTTTAATATCGCTTCAACACCCTGCTCATTTTGTACACCCTGCTGATAAGAAAGACTCTCAAAAAGGAATATGTAATTTTCATATAAATATGTTCTTGGGTCGAGGTAATATTCCACAATTTCATCTGATGCAGCAAACCATACCGTGCCATCATAAGGGCTCCATTTATCCGTTGCCCAATTATAACCAACAGATGTAGAACGCCAATTGTAATGCGGATATGTACTCGAAGTCCATATAAGATTCTTTATCTGTCCGGTTTTATTAATTTCATGACTAACGAGATTGTCCCAGGAAATACCTGTTCGTACTGCTTTGAATTCCCAATTTGGATATTTCTTGTGAATCTCCATAAGCATTGTTCTGTAGCTTGAAGGAAATCCTTCATTAATAAGCTTTTGTTCAAAGCTGTCTGCCTGTTCACTATCTAATTCTTCATCGTTTTCCTCATCAATATCCTCAGTTATCTCATCAGAAACCGAAATATACTGTGATGATACATATCCTTTATATTCCTTGTCATCAACAACAACGCTAACCTTATACCAGGCTGAATTTGACATATCAAGAATTTCTAATTTCTGTCCCGGATACAAATAAATGTATTCATAATTTTCATCCATTACTTTATCACCGGCA
>CALZHV010000070.1 GCA_945787485.1 uncultured Lachnospiraceae bacterium | reverse complement strand
GAAAAGAAGCTTGTTACAGACCAAATCGTATTAACGATTATGTATGACATAGAAAATCTGAAAAATCCCGAAATCAGCCGTATATATCACGGTGAAATATCTACGGACTCCTATGGAAGAAAAGTTCCGAAGCATGCACACGGAACAATAAATCTTAAACGATATACGTCATCAACGGTGTTGATTATGGAGGCCGCATTAAAGCTCTATGATGACATTATTGATAGAAATCTTCTTGTAAGAAGAATTAATATTACAGCTAATCATGTTGTCGGAGAAAAATATGAGCAGCCTAAGGAACAATATGAACAGCTTGAGCTTTTTGTAGATTATGAAGAAAAAGAAAAGCAGGAGGAAAAAGAAAATTTAGAACTTGAAAAGGAAAGAAAGCTTCAACATGCACTTTTGGATGTAAAAAAGAAGTATGGAAAAAATGCAATCTTAAGAGGCATGAATCTGGAAGAAGGAGCGACTGCAAGACAGAGAAACAACCAAATAGGTGGTCATCAGGCGTTTGATAAAGGTGCTGACGGAATAGGAGAAAATCAGGCGTTTGATAAAAGTGATAACGGGACAGGAGGCCATCAGACTTATGACAGAAAATAATTATAATGACATAATAAATTTGCCACATCACGTGTCGGATAAAAGACCTCGCTTGTCAATGCAGGACAGAGCTGCCCAATTTGCATCCTTTGCAGCATTAACAGGTTTTGAAGATGATGTTGACGAAACAGCACGTATCACGGATAAAAAAATATTGAAGGATGAGTCGGAGTTAGCCAAGCTAAATGAAGTTATTATGTTACTTGAAGAAAATATTTACGATAAGCCAGAGGTTAACATAACTCATTTTGTTCAGGATGCTTTAAAGGATGGCGGAAAATATATTACATCATCGGGTAAGCTTAAGAAAATCGACAAATATGAGCATATGCTTGTGCTCGAAAAAGAAAATGACGAACCAAATGTTTTGCAATATATAGCAATTGATGATGTGATTGATATAACAACACCTTTCTTGAAAGATTATTGTATTGAAATTTGATTTAGATGATGCCTCATTTTGAATAAAAATACTGATTTTGCACATTACTAAAATATGAAAATTGTTAGGTGATATAATAAGGAAGGAAATCAAAATGAATTATTTAGCTATTGAAAAAGTAACCGGCAGAGAGATATTGGATTCAAGAGGTAATCCTACTGTTGAGGCTTGTGTGGAGCTTATAGACGGAACCATCGGAATAGGTGTAGCTCCGAGCGGTGCATCAACAGGAGAATTTGAAGCATTGGAATTAAGAGATGGGGATAAAAACAGATATTTTGGCAAGGGTGTGACTAAGGCAGTAGATAATATTAATACTATTATAAACGAAGCAATTATAGGACTTGATGCATCAGATATCTATGCTGTAGATAAAGCGATGCTCGACGCAGACGGGACTAAAGATAAATCAAAGCTAGGGGCAAATGCAATACTTGCCGTATCTATTGCAACAGCAAGGGCAGCAGCAAAAGCCTTTGATATACCTTTGTACAGATTTTTAGGTGGAGTGAATGGAAATAGAATGCCTGTTCCTATGATGAATATCTTAAACGGTGGTGCACATGCCAGGAACTCTTTGGATTTTCAGGAGTTTATGATAATGCCGGTAGGAGCTTGTTGTTTTAAGGAAGGTCTTCGTATGGGGGCAGAGGTTTATCATTGCCTGAAAAAGGTTTTGGAGGATAGGAAGCTTTCTACAGCTGTTGGTGACGAGGGTGGTTTTGCACCGGATATTGACAGTGTTGAAGGCGTGCTCGATATTCTTGTTGAAGCAATTGAGAGTGCAGGATATAAATGTGGGAAAGATTTCTGTTTTGCACTTGATGTGGCTGCAAGTGAATGGAAGCCTTTGAAAGAGTCGAAGATGATTGCTGCAGAGCATAAAATAACAGGACAGTGCAGTTATCATTTGCCTAAGGCAAATAAGGATTATTCCTCAGATGAGCTTATTGATATGTATAAAAATTTGATAGAAAAATATCCTATTATCTCTATTGAAGATCCTCTCGATGAGGAAGATTGGGAAGGCTGGAGGAAGATTACGGAAGAACTTGGAAGTAAGGTTCAGCTTGTCGGAGATGATTTGTTTGTAACTAATACTGAGCGCCTTGTAAAAGGAATAGAGAATAAATGTGCCAATTCAATTTTAATCAAATTAAACCAGATTGGTACAGTTTCTGAAACCTTAGAAGCAATTAAGCTTGCTCATAAGTCAGGGTATACAGCTATTGCATCACATCGCTCGGGAGAAACCGAGGACACAACAATAGCAGATCTTGCTGTTGCACTTAATACATGCCAGATTAAGACTGGTGCACCGGCAAGAAGTGAGAGAGTAGCTAAGTATAACAGACTTCTTAGAATTGAGGAAGAACTTGGTGATGCCGCAGATTATCCCGGGGTAAAAGCATTTGCAATAGGTAACTAAATTAGGTTCATCAAAAAAATGCACCATGTCGGTGCATTTTTTTAAAATTAGCATTTTTTGGAAAAAAACAGAGAATATATGTAAATTTATTTAATATAATATATTTTTTCTTATGGAATTGTTATATTGTATCTGATATAATTATTGTATATGTGTAAATATGGAATTAGTGCGTCTATGTGGCTCATGGAAAGATAAACGAATAACCTGCCATGTTTATGCATAAAAGTAATTAAGTTAAATATATAAATTATAAAATCTAAAATGTTGATAAAGGGTGCACGCATGAAAAACACAGTTACAAATTTACAGCAATATGTAAAAGAAATCGCAAGATTGTATCAGGACAAAGATGCATACAAATTTTTTGAAAATGGGATTGTAAAAAACAAAACATATTATGAATTGGAAAGAGATATCACAGCTATTGCTTCATGGTTTATAAAAAAAGGATGGAACCAAAGGCATATAGCTATTCTCGGCGGTACAAGTTATTCATGGGTAATAAGCTTTCTTGCAATAGTATGCAGTAATAATATTGCAATTCCTATTGATAAAATGCTTCCGGAAGAAGAAATATTAAATCTTCTTGTTATGGGAGACGTTGAAACATTATTATTGGCTGAAGAATTTGAGTCAATTATGCGGGATGTGGAAAATTCTGATAACAAAATACAGGAGATAATCAGCTTTAAGGGAACAAGATTCAGAGAGATGCTTCGCGAAAAGCCTGTGGCATTTCCGGAACCTGACGTTGATGCGGTTGCAGAGATTCTCTTTACATCAGGTACAACAGGTACAAGTAAAGGTGTAATGATTTCACAAAAGAATATTGTTACTAATATCAATGCAGTTGCAGAGCTTGATTACACTCAGAATCTTAAATGTGAGCCTATAGTTTTATCTGTGTTACCTATACATCATACGTTTGAGCTTACAATCGACAATCTTGGTGTTTTGTATTGTGGTGCAACTATTTGCATAAATGATAAATTAGAAAATATTGTTGATAACATTAAGCTGTTTAAACCTGCGGTTATTCTTATAGTTCCTGCTATTGCAGAGGTATTTTATAAGAAGGTTAAAGAAGCAACAGAGACAGGAGTAAACAAAAGAAAAATAGCTATTGCAAAGAAATGTAATAAAGCTCTTTCAACAGTAAATATAGATGCAAGAAGAAATCTTTACAAATCAATTCTTGAAAGATTTGGCGGCAATCTGACTAATATAGTAGTCGGAGGCGCGGCGTTAAAACCTGAAATTGTTGAGACATTTGACGAATTTGGTGTGAATATATATCAGGGATATGGACTTACGGAATGTGCACCTCTTGTTGCAGCCAACAACCCGGGTAATAACAAAGCAGGTTCAGTCGGAAAGCCTATATCTAATATACAGCTTAGAATTGAAAATCAGGAAATTATGGTTAAAGGTCCCGGCGTTATGCTCGGATACTATAAAAATGAAGAAGCAACTAAAGAAGTATTTTCAGATGGCTGGTTAAAGACCGGAGATCTTGGATACCAGGATGGAGACGGATATCTTTTCATAACAGGCAGAAGTAAAAATCTAATTATTCTTGAGAATGGTAAAAATATTTATCCTGAAGAAATTGAAGAATACATAAAGAAAATCGAACATGTTAAAGAAGCAATGGTTTATGATGACGGTGGAAGAATAAGTGCCGTAATTCAGCCGACTATTGCAAACGATAATGCTATTTTGAAAGAAATTAAGCGAGGAGTACAGAAGATAAATGAAAAGCTCCCTGCTTACAAGAGAGTAACAGGAATTGACTTTAAAATGAATGATTTTCCTCTTACTACAACAATGAAGGTAAAGCGTCATGAGGTTATGGAATGGCTTAATACAAGACGTATCCGCAATGCGAAAGAATTTGTCCCGGCTAAGACTGCTGAACAAAAGAGACTTGTAATGGCCTTTGAACAGGCGCTTGGCAGACGTGATATCGGAATCACAGACGATTTCTTTGAGATGGGCGGCGACAGCTTAAAGGCTCTTGAATTATCCGGCATAATAGGTATTCAGGCACAGGCAATTTACGAGAACCCGACAGTGGAGAAGCTTGAGCAGGCTATGCTTTTATCAGAGTCTGCCGCAACAGAAGAAATGTCGGTTGACGTAAACGCTTTAATAAAATTAAACAGTAACAGAGTATATGATGTTTCTCCGAAATTTGTACTTCTTACAGGTGCCACGGGCTTCCTTGGAGCACATATATTAAGAGAGCTTCAAAAACGTAAAATCAATGTTGTATGCCTTGCCAGAAACGAAGAAAGATTAAAACCTATTCTTAGATATTATTTCCCTAAAGAGTATGAGTTTTTCACTCACAAGGTAATAAAGGGCGATATAGAGAAAGAACATTTTGGTCTTGATGATGCAGAATATAAGATTTTATGTGATAAAGTAGATATGGTAATTCATACTGCTGCCAATGTCCATCATGCAGGATATTATGCTGAATTTGAAAAGACAAATGTAATTGGAACACAGAACGTTATCGATTTCTGTATGGATGCAAAAGCTGTTCTCCAATACACATCTACTGCAAGTGTAAATGGTGGTGGTACTGTAAATCAGACAGATACAGATGCTGTATTTGATGAATTTAAGCTTGATATCGGACAAAATTATACTCAGAATGTTTACATTCACTCAAAGTATAAAGCGGAAGAGAGAGTTCTGATTGCAAGAGAAAAAGGTCTTAAGGCTAACATTTTCAGAATTGGTAATCTTACATGGCGTATGTCAGATGGTAAATTCCAGAAGAATTCACAGGATAACGGATTCCTTGGAAGATGCAGAGGCTTATTGAAAATTGGTTTATACAGTAAGGAAATTGCTGAATACCCAATTGATTTCACTGCTGTTGATGAATGTGCAGATGCATATGTAAGACTTGCATTACATAACAGAGTAAATAATATTTATAACCTTTATAATCCAAATGTATTTTACTTAGACAATCTTTGTAAAAAGATGGTATTAAAAGCGAAGAGAGTTCCAAAGGAAGTATTTGAAAGAAAGCTTCGTGAGAATATAGATGATAAGGAAATTGCAGTATTGTCTTTCTATAACATTAGTGCAACTTCATCATCTAACATTCAAATCAGCAATGAATTTACTGTAAATGAGTTGAAGAAGCTTGGATTTAAGTGGTCCAAAATCAGCCTTAAATATCTCAAATATATGAAAGCCTTATAAAAATATAAAGGTTTACTTTACGGAAGGACTATTACATGAAGATAGGAATAGACGTAGGTTCAACTACAATCAAATGTGTTGTTCTTGATGAAAATGATAATATAATACATAAAAGCTATGAAAGACATATGGCAATGATTACTGAAAAAACAAAGGAAGTAGTTCAGGGCCTGATAGACAAATATAATATTAATGAGCCGGTTGTGTGCGCTATTTCAGGTTCAGCAGGTATGGGACTTGCTGAACGTGCCGGCATACCGTTTGTTCAGGAGGTTTATGCAACAAAGGTTGCAATGAATCATAGAATTCCCGATGGAGATGTTGTTATAGAGCTTGGTGGAGAGGATGCAAAGATTCTTTTCTTAAAGGGCAATCTCGAAGTACGAATGAATGGTACATGTGCAGGAGGTACCGGAGCATTTGCAGATCAGATGGCAAGTCTTATGCAGATTTCTGCAGATGAAATGAATGAGCTTGCCAAGAAACATGAAAAAATCTATTCTATTGCTTCAAGATGTGGTGTATTTGCTAAAACAGATATCCAGCCACTTCTTAACCAGGGAGCAAAAAAAGAAGATATTTCTGCAAGTATTTTTTATGCAATTGTAAATCAGACTGTAACCGGTCTTGCACAGGGGCATCCGATAGAAGGAAAGATAATATATCTGGGTGGTCCTCTTCCATTTATGTCCGAGCTTAGAAGAAGCTTTGATAAAACATTAAAATGCGAAGGTATTTGTCCTGAGGATTCACTATTATTTGTTGCGCTTGGTGCAGCATATTACGGAGAAGAAAAAGTAGACTTAAAGCGTGCTCTTGAAATAATAGGACAAAAGAGTGAGTTTTCTGCAAGTACAGCATTAAATCCCCTGTTTAATAACGAGGAAGAATACAAGGAATTTGTCGAAAGACACAATCAACATACTGTACCAAGAAGAGAAGATGAAGATTATAGCGGTGATGCTTATCTCGGTATAGATTCCGGTTCAACTACACTTAAAGTCGTGCTTACAGATGCAGAAGGTACGATTATTTTCTCAAAATATCAATCCAATCAGGGAAAACCGATTGATGTTGTAAAAGACACGCTTATCGAGATGTACGAGAAATATCCGAACATTAACATAATTGCAAGTGCTGTTACCGGATATGGCGAGGATATGATAAAGAGTGCACTTGGAGTAGATATAGGGATAGTTGAAACAGTAGCACATTTTACGGCTGCTAAATATTTTATGCCTGATGTTGAATTTATAATTGATATCGGCGGACAGGATATGAAATGCTTCAAGATTAGAAACGGAGCAATTGATAATATATTCTTAAATGAAGCATGTTCATCAGGCTGCGGTTCGTTTTTACAGACATTTGCAAGCTCATTGGGATATCCTATAGATGAATTTGCAAAGCTTGGTATTTACGGAGACAGTCCGGTAGACCTCGGCTCAAGATGTACCGTATTCATGAATTCATCCGTTAAACAGGCTCAAAAGGAAGGTATTACGGTAGAAAATATTAGTGCCGGTCTTTCCATTTCAGTTATAAAAAATGCTATATATAAAGTAATAAGAGCCAATTCGGCAGATGAACTCGGAAAAAGAATTGTTGTTCAAGGAGGAACTTTCTTAAATGACGCAGTTCTTAGAGCATTTGAGCAGGAAATGAAGGTTGATGTAGTACGTCCTGATATTGCAGGTATGATGGGTGCATATGGCGCAGCATTATATGCAAAGCAGAATAAAAAAACTAAGAAATCGGGCGTAATAAGCTATGATGAATTAAAGAAGTTTACATACTCTATTAAGAGTGTTACATGCAAGGGCTGTAACAATAATTGTCAGCTTACAATAAATGATTTTGGAAACGGAAGAAGATTTATCGGAGGAAACCGCTGTGAAAAACCGGTAACTAACAAGGCACAGGATGATTCGTTAAATCTTTATGAATATAAGCTTAATTTGCTTAGAGAAGTACCTACAGGTGATGGAGACAAGGGCACAATCGGTCTTCCGCTTGGACTTAATATGTATGAAATGTATCCGTTCTGGGCAGCATTTTTCACAACGCTTGGATATAAGGTTATGATGTCAGGATTTTCAAATCGCAAATTATATCTGAAGGGTCAAAGCACGATACCTTCGGATACGGTATGTTTCCCTGCTAAGCTTATGCATGGACATATTGTTGAGCTTATAGAGAAAAAGGTAGATGCGATTTTCTATCCTTGCATGACCTATAATTTCGATGAGAAAAAAGGAAAAAATAACTATAATTGTGCAGTAATAGCAGGTTATCCTGAAGTAATAAAAGCTAATGTTCTAAACTTTGGAGATATCAAATTTATTAATGCGTATGTAGGACCACATGTTAGAAGCAAATTTCCAAAGAAAATGTACGAAATATTAAATGAGAAATTAGGTACATTCAGCAAATCGGAAATAAAGAAGGCAAGTGACGCTGCATATCATGCTTACGATAAATACAGGGAAGCCGTTATAGCAAAGGGTGCTGAAATTGTCGAACAGGCTAGACAGGAAAATAAAAAAATAATTGTTCTTGCCGGCAGACCATATCATGCAGACCCTGAGATAAATCATGGTATTCACAAGCTTATTGCAGGACTTGGATTTGCTGTTATATCTGAGGATGCAGTGGCATCATTAGTGCCGAGGTTTAAGGTAAATCTTTTGAATCAATGGACATATCATGCGAGACTTTTTTCAGCTGCAAAATATGTGTCGGAACAAAATGACATGTATCTCGTTCATCTTGTATCGTTTGGATGCGGACTTGATGCACTTACAAGTGATGAAGCAAGAGAAATACTTGAGGAAAAGGGTAAGCTCTATACACAGCTTAAAATAGATGAGGTTACAAACCTCGGTGCAGTTAAGATAAGACTTAGAAGCCTTATGGCTGCTATTGAACAGGAAGGAACAGAAAGTAATGAGTAGTAACAACGGTCATTATGTTAAAAAAATAAAATTCACAAAGAAAATGAAGAAGGATTATACACTTCTTATTCCTGAGATGGCACCTCTTCATTTCAGACTTATAGAGCCGATACTTAGCAGACAGGGATTTCATATTGACTTGATGAATGCGGAAGGACCTGAGGTGTTGCAAAAAGGTCTTCAGACGGTTCATAATGATACATGTTATCCGGCAATGCTTATCACAGGTCAGATGTTAACCGCAATGGAAAGCGGGAAATATGATCCTCATAAGGTTGCAATGGTTATAACTCAGTCGGGAGGCGGCTGCAGAGATTCAAATTATATAAACATCATGCGAAAAGCATTTGATAAAGCCGGATATTCGTATGTTCCGTTTGTATCTGCGAATACGTGGAATCTTGAATTTAATCCGGGAATTAATCTTTCGATAAGAACGCTGCTTCTTGCACTTGCAGGTCTTATGTATGGTGATTATATAATGATTCTTGCCAACCAGGTAAGACCGTACGAGGTCAACAAGGGAGAGACAGATAAAACTGTTGATAAATGGATTGAAATAATTTCTGAAAAATTCAAAAAAGGCAAAGGCTTTATGCCCGGTAACATTGATAAAACAATGAAATTAATAGGAGCGGATTTTGCTGCGATACCTATTAAGAAAACACCAAAGGTAAAGGTTGCCATTGTCGGAGAATTATTCCTCAAATATTCTGTGCCGGGCAACAATCATCTTGAAGAATTCCTTGTTGAACAGGATTGCGAATTCTATATGCCGAGTATGTTAAGCTTTGGTGTTTATAAAACAAACGGTGCGTTAGAAGACCTTAGAGCTTATGGAGGTAAACCTCTAAAAAGACTAATAATGGAAATTGTAATGGCGGTTTATTTCAAGGTTGAAGATATGCTTATCAGAAATATTGAAGCATTTCCTCAATTTACATCTCCTGAGAGAGTGCGTGATTTGATGAAACGTTCTGAGGGAATAATTGACAAAGCAAACAGCATGGGTGAGGGCTGGTATCTGGCGGCAGAGATTTTGGAATTTGCTGAGAAAGGATATGAAAATATTGTTGTTGCACAGCCTTTTGGTTGCCTTCCGTGCCATGTTGCTGCAAAGGGTATGCTTAATGAGGTAAGAAGAGTTGATCCAAGAGTAAATGTTGTGGATATTGAATACGATCCGGGTGCGACAAAGGTTAACCAGGAAAACCGTATAAAGCTTATGCTTGCTGTTGCCAGAGAAAATCTTGAAAAAGAAAACGAAAAAAAAGAAAACAGCAATGAATAAAACATTAA
>CALZHV010000069.1 GCA_945787485.1 uncultured Lachnospiraceae bacterium | reverse complement strand
CTGATAAAGACGGTGTGTTTACCTTTGAAAACATCCCGTATGGTAATTGGATAATTTGTGAGCTCAAGGCTGCCGATGGTTATCTTGAAAACACAGAAATCCATCATGTTCAGATTAACAGTAACGAACAGATAATTGAAATCAATGTTGTTAATGACCGTATCCCCGAACTTAAAACAACTGCAACAGTTGACGGTAAAAAGAAAGTAACCGCGGGCGGTAAAATCACGATTGATGATGTTGTGGAATTTAAGCACCTGATACCCGGAAAGGAATATGTAATCAAGGGCATTCTTATGGATAAAAGTACCGGAAAGCCCTTCAAGGTTGACGGAAAAGAGATTACATCGGAGGTTAAGTTCATACCGGAGAAAAGCAATGGAACGGTAACCGTAACATTTACCTTTGATTCAAGTGAAATCAAGAAAGAAACCGACATTGTAGTCTTTGAAACCTTATATCGTGACGGTGTAGAAATTGCAACACACGCCGATATTAAAGATGAAGGTCAGACGGTAACAGTTAAAATTCCTGCTCAAAAGACACCGAAAACAGGTGATGAAAGGAACTATGGTGTGTGTATTGGTATCGGTTCTATTGCACTCGGTGGTGCTTTTTCTGCACTCATCCTCAAGATAAAATCAAAGAAAGATGAGGATGATGAATAATGGAAAAAGCATATATTTGCAGTCCCCTTTTCGGAAATGAAAAGGAAAACATAAACAATGCTATTGCCTATGCTAAGTATGTTTACCATAGGTGTGGAATGTTGCCGATAATGTCACATTTTTATGCTTTGATTTTTGACGATACAGACAAGGTTCAAAGAGAACTCGGCATATCAATCGGTCTTGGACAAATTCTCGATTCCGAACATGTGTGGGTATTCGGTAACACCATAACCGATGGTATGGGCGAAGAAATCCGAAATGCGATATCTCTTAATAGACCTATCCATTATGTTAACGATTACCAATGCAAAGAAATATTAAAGGTGTATGGAGGTAAAATCATTGACGAAAAAGTTAACTAAACTAAGAAAAAAGCAGTGGTTAATATTTGCCACTGCTATTATCTTATTAATTGTATTTTCAGCAACAACGGTATATGCTGCCGGAGATGTTGCCGGAGCAATTGAAAGCACTTGGACAGCAGCTAAATCACAAATTAAAACCGTTGTTAATAATGTTGTATTTCCTGTAGTCGACTGTGTGCTTGCTATCCTCTTTTTTGTTAAAGTCGGCACGGCTTATTTTGACTACAAGAAACACGGACAGTTTGAATTCACGGCTCCTGCAATACTTTTTGCTTGCCTTATTTTCACCCTTACAGCGCCACTGTATATTTGGGGAATTGTCGGTATGTAAACGAAATTAAATTATTATATCTAAATATTGCGACTTATTAGCAAATACAAGATAATTTCCTGTAGTTTGACAATAATTTGGGACTTTAAAACTGTCCCATTGTTCGCAGCAATTACAATTTGTGCAGTAAAAACAATAGTTTTTCAAATGGTAATCAGAACATATTTTCCAATTAAGATTTTTGTGTTTTGCATTTGATATTATCGCTATGTCTGAATTTATATCTTTATAAAGATGTTTTTTTGTTCCGTGATGAGGGATTTTATAAATTTTATACTGATTATAGAAATCTCCGAGCGATTTAAGTTTATCAAGTTGATTACATTCTGCATCACCAGTAAATAGAATATTTTCATTTACAGAATTATTTTTACTATGAAAAACAATATTTATTTTATGTCCAAAACTATTAAGAGATTTTTTTGCTTGAGAATCATTTTGAGATAATCTTTCTAAATCTTTAAACATACTATCAGTAATAGATAATTCACGGGAATAAATTCTTGATTGACTTAATTGTTCGCCATCAACTTTGCTTGAAATTATTTTTATAAAATTTGAACTTATTTTATCCCAATCAGAACTGAATGGCTTTAAGTCATTATAAAGCGAGTCAGCAGCGTTAATTATATCTTCTTCAAATGGGGCAAGTACTTTGTAATTTCTAAATTCATCGTTTCTTTTTAGAAATTTTATTTTCTTGCTGGTTGAACATAGACCTAAAACTAAATCATAAAGAGTGCTTGCATTTTTTAGTGATGATATTTTTACACTTTGTAAGAGATAATCAATTAAAATCAACGTTACGATTTTTGAACTGTTTCGAAGATTAAAAATATCCGGAATATATAAATTGTTAAATATAGATTTTTTGTTTATAGCAAAATATAATAGTCCTGATATATGGTCTTTGTGAAAATGAGTTATAAGTACATCAGGATTTAGATCTTTTATATTATTATATATTATGTCATAAGTAGAATTGATTTTACTATATAAAGAGCCACAGTCTATCAGTATGCCTTGATTATTAGGAGAAAAATTATCGTTAATAAATATTGATTCGCCAAATTTCATATTATATAAACTTATTTTCATAAAATCACCTTTACTAATTATACATCATTACACATAAAAAATCCACTAAAGGAGATGGTTCAAATGTTTGATTGGCTTGGAGATATAATCTCCGGCATGGGTGATGCAATAGGTAATGCCTTTTCGGGAATTTCCGATAAGATAATTGATAGTATATTAAACCGTATAATTCAATGGCTGTTTACGATTATATATGACGGTATAGCTGATTTTTTCACTATGATAAGCGGACTCGGTGTTGAAATATTTGAACTTGACTGGGTTAACGCTATGGTTAAGTTATTTTCCCTTTTCGGTTGGAGTCTGTTTGTTGTGGGACTTGTGGTATCTGCTATGGATTTGGCAATTGAGTACCAAAACGGAAGAGCAAGTGTTCAGGGAACGGCACTTAATTGGATTAAGGGATTTATGGCTGTGAATCTGTTTACAATTACTCCGATTGAGTTGTATAAATTTTGCGTATCATTACAGAATACATTCTCAAAGGATTTAGTATCAATTTTTGCATCACAACAAGGGACAACACTCGGAGAGGTAGCGACCACTTCCCTGCAGATTGCTTTTAATAAAGAAGGCGTTTTAGTAAATGCCACTCTTTATTATTTAGTTTGCCTTATTGCTCTCGGATATTGCGTTATAAAGATTTTCTTTGATAACATAAAACGAGGAGGAATTCTGTTAATCCAAATAGCAGTCGGCAGTCTGTATATGTTTTCAATTCCGAGAGGATATGGTGACGGCTTCGTTCAATGGCTAAAACAGGTTATTGCACTTTGCTTAACTGCATTTCTTCAAACAACACTCTTGTTTTTAGGACTATTAACATTTAAGGACAATATGTTACTTGGTATAGGCATAATGATGGCAGCATCGGAAGTGCCGAGAATAGCTGAAAGATTCGGCCTGGACACAAGTGTTAAGTTTAATATGATGAGTGCAGTGCACATGACTTCAAGTGCAGTTAACCTTGTTAAAACCGTTGCCAAATAATATTGATTATTTTGTTATTGTTTTTTATGTTGAATAAGGAATAGTTTTGTTGTATTATTTTATTAATTAATAAAATATGGAGGTAATAAAATGGAGGCTTCTGATTGGATAAGTTTGGTTTCAGTGATTTTAGTAGCTATTGGTGGATTTTTTACACTATATCAATGGTATAAAAAAATCAAACTAAAACGTTCAGAATATATATTAAACATTTTAGAAAAGATCAGAAATGATAAAGATATTAGAGATACTATTTATATGATTGAATATTCAAAAATATGGTACAATTCGGATTTTCATGATAATAAAGACCTAGAACCACAAGTGGACTATACATTGTCGTTTCTTTCTTATATTTGTTATTTGAAAAATGAAAAACTTATTTCAAAACATGAATTTAAATTTTTAGAATACGAAGTAACTCGAATTGTAACTAATCCACAAGTGCAAAACTATCTTTATAACATATATAATTTTTCTAGATATGTTAAAACGGAATTTTGTTTTTCATATTTAAAAGATTATGCCGAAAAAAATAATTTATTACTTGAAGGATTCGAAGATCCTTATGCATATCAAAAGTATGATTATTTTGATAAAAATTTAAATTGGTAAAAGGAATAATTGCTTGTTACTCCTTTTATCACTATGGAGGGACAATTGAACAAAATATATATTTACCCACAGAACATGAGAGCATCTGCAACATTGTGGCTTTGGAGTCTTAAAGACTTTGCCATAATCGTTATAGCTGCTCTTTTTTCTGCCTTGGTGCTTGCCACCACTAAATTTTTAATTCCTACGGTGCTTACGGCTGTTTATGCCTTCTTAAGTATTCGCAGTGATGAAACAACCGTACTTGATTTCATTAAGTACGGAGTCAGGTACTTCATATCAACACAACAATATTTTGAATGGGGTTTGCGAGGTGATTAATTTGAAAAGAAAGAATAATAAGAATACCGTTCAGGAGCTTATCGGCATTGATACATTTTCTAAGCGAGGTCTTAAAACAAAGAACGGCGAGCTCGTATATTTTGTTATCAGTCCAACGAATATATCGGTGCTTTCAAACGAAAACATACAGACAAAGATTTGGCACTTGATGCAGGTTCTGTCTGCACAGCCGAACATTGAAATTACTTGTCTTGATTCGTGCGAAAGATTCGATGATAACAAGACATTTATGTTGGAAAGACTCGGCAAGGAATCCAATCTGCTTGTTAAAAACTGCCTTGAAAAAGATATTGACTATCTCGATAACATTCAGATAGAAATGTCAACAGCGAGGCAGTTTATGTTTTCCGTTCGTTTTCGCAGAGAAAAGGAAGAACAAATTTTTAATCAGGTTAACCGAGTTGAAAAGGCTATTGCCGAGCAAGGCTTTGAGGTTAAGCGAATGGACAAGGATGATATTAAGCGTTTTCTTGCTATATACTTCGGAGCATCAATGCAGGGCGAACTGATTCCCGACATTGACGGAAAGGACTGTTTCGATGAAGAAAAACTCGGACATATTTCATAATGTTGTTTTAGTCTTATGCATAATCGTATTTTTAATCTGCTTCGGTATGTTATTTAATTGGTATCTCGACTCAAAATATGCAGATAAGGATATAAAGGAAATTAAAACAACCATTATCACCGATAACGGCAACAGTTTAAAATCAAACAAAAACTCAACCAATATAGAAAATTGTGTTGCTTGGATTGAAATACCAAACTCGGATATTGATTATCCCATTATGCAAAAAAAGAATGATCCCGAATATTATCTGCACAGAAATTACAAGGGCGAGTATTCATATTCAGGTACGCCGTTTCTTGACAGCAAGTGCAGTATAGGAACAAGCCAAAACCTTATTATTTATGGTCATAATATGAAAGACGGTACAATGTTTTCAGATCTTATGAACTATAAGAATACCGAATACTGCAAGAAACATCCTACCATATATTTAATTGTTGACAATACGGTGTATGAATATGAACTTTATGCAGTCTGCAAGGTTGAAAGTGATGACGGTTGGTACACCTTTACCGATCAGACAAGCGAAGAAACATTTGACGAACTCATATCCCATATACAAAATAAATCCCTATACAAATCCGATAAAACGGCTGAGTATGGGGATTATTTTTTAACCCTTTCAACCTGTGAATATTCACAGGAAAACAGCAGACTGATTGCTATTGCAAAAAGGAGATGAAACTATGCTATTTAAAAAGAAACAAATTGAACTGACGGAAGAACAAAAGGAAGAAATCCGTATTAAAGATTTCTTTGACCGTATTCTGCCGGCAACAATCAAATTCTCAACAGACCATTATATCATCGGCGACAGTTACAGATGCGTATGGGCAATAAAAGAGTATCCCCCAACCACAGAAGAGCTTGCCCTATTTTCACAGCTTGCAGACAGAAACAATGTTACTGTTCGCCTTTATTCACGAATGGTTGATGCCCTTGAACAAAGACGAATTATACAAAATGCAACAAGGAGAAACAAGCTCCATTCGGGCAGTAACGATGCAATGGAAAATATTACTGCTGAGGGCAACCTACAGGATGTTGTTACTCTTATTGCAGAATTGAGAAAAAACAAAGAGCCTTTGCTCCACTGTGCTGTGTATCTTGAACTAAAGGCAGAATCAATGCAGAAGCTCCGTGAACTACAGTCCGAAA
This sequence comes from uncultured Lachnospiraceae bacterium, assembly GCA_945787485.1. Taxonomy (GTDB): domain Bacteria; phylum Bacillota; class Clostridia; order Lachnospirales; family Lachnospiraceae; genus Coprococcus_C. Next base: position 3,857 of record CALZHV010000069.1, on the reverse strand, counting down.
TCCTTATGGAGCTTACACGTTCAAAGATGTCGGTTGACAGATTGACTCTTCGTCAGAAAGAAGGCTTTCTTTCTGTTCTTCCTGTTGGCTACAATGTGTTCAAGGAACAGTTTGAGAGAGTGCTCCCTGCAAGCTCTGTTGCAAATTTATATCCGTTTAACTATTCAGGCAAAACCGATCCAAAAGGCTTTTTTATAGGAAGGGATAAATACGGAACAAACATCCTTGTTGATTTTGACCGCAGAGCCGAGGACAAGACAAACGCAAACTGCCTTATACTCGGCAACTCAGGACAGGGTAAGTCATTCCTATTGAAGTTAATACTTACAAATCTGCGTGAATCGGGAAAGAGGATAATTTCACTTGATCCCGAAGCAGAATACGAAGAATTAACAAATGCCCTCGGCGGCTGTTATATTGATTTTATGAGCGGTGAATTTATCATCAATCCTTTAGAACCCAAGTCGTTTGGTGACGGTGATAAGGAATACGACCAGACAACACCTGAGGCTTTCCGTAGAGTAACAAGGCTGAGTCAGCACATTGCTTACCTTAAAGACTTTTTCAGAGCATACAAGGAATTCAACGATGAACAGCTTGATACCCTTGAAATCATCTTAACAAAGCTCTACACAAATTTCGGTATAACTGACTATACTGATTATGACAAGTTGACTGCAAATGATTATCCTATTATGTCTGATCTATATGAACTGCTTGAAAAGGAGTACAAAGGCTATCAGCATAATCAAAAAAACATTTACAGAGAGAAAACCTTGCAGGAATTATGTCTCGGTCTACATTCGATGTGTATAGGTACGGAATCAAAATATTTCAACGGACACACAAACATTGCAGATGACAAATTTCTCTGCTTCGGTGTTAAAGGGCTTATGGACACCAACCGTAGACTCAAGGATGCATTGCTCTTTAATGTGCTTTCGTATATGACTAACGAACTGCTCGGCAAGGGCAACACAGTTGCTTCTATTGATGAGCTTTATCTCTTCCTTACTAATATGACTGCTATTGAGTATATTCGAAACGCATCAAAGCGAGTTCGCAAGAAGGACAGCTCGGTTATACTTGCAAGTCAGAACATTGAGGACTTTATGCTTGACGGAATCAGAGAATATACAAAGCCGTTATTCTCAATCCCAACACATCAGTTTTTATTCAATGCCGGAAATATCGAACCGAAGGTATATATTGATACCATGCAGCTTGAACCGTCTGAATTTGATTTAATCAAGTATCCCGAAAGAGGTACTTGCCTTTACAGATGCGGTAACGAAAGATACCTTCTTCAAGTTATTGCACCCGAATTCAAACAGAAAATATTTGGAAAGGCAGGTGGAAGATAGGCACTATTTACTATATTTACAATACACAAAGTACCAAAAAAAGTATTCTTAGTTGACTAAACTATGATAATTTGTAATATATAATAATGTAAGCAAATTGGTATATATAGTTGTTTTTTTCAAATTAGTGTGATATACTCCAATTATAATGAAAATATGATTTTAGGTAATATCACATGAATAATTCAATTCTTATTTTCGAGAAAAATTCTTCTTTTAATTTAAAGAAACATAAGAATATCTGCATAAAAAATGGTGTTATTCAAATAACAATAAGAAATAAAGATTTAAACAATCAAGTTATTACATCAATTGTAAGATATATTAATTATATTCAAAATAGATTTAGTGGAACAAGCATCCCAATAAGATTTATTTTGGACAATGTTGTTTTAACCGATAAATTGTCTTATATACTTTTTGAATGTATAATCGAATCCTTAATGACTGTGTACCATAGAAAGGTTGAGGTTTTTTTCAATCTTCAAAAAAAAATAATCACGGAAGGAATAAGTTCTTCTCCGTTATTGTTACTTGGAGGAAATAAAAACAAGTCAATAATTGAAAAAAATAAGGAATTTAAAGAGAAATTCAAATTTGATCATTATAAAAAACATTTCCGAAGAGTAATAAGGTATGAAGATTATCAAAGTACAGATGGATTATGCAAAATTTATGATGAGGTAGCATATTTTCAGAAGAGTTTTAATATTAATTATGACTGTGTAGAAGATATTTCTGAGGTAATTGTTGAATTAATAGGAAACGCTATTGAACATTCAAAATCTGATTGCCTTATTGATTTTGATATTGCAACGAATTATCGTTATGTTTCAGGTGAACCGGTTTGTGGAATTAACATTGCAATTATCAGTTTTTCGAACACATTGTTGGGCGATGGAATATCAGAAAAAATCAAAAATTTGAAATCAAGTAAATCAATAAATGATAGGTATGCTAAGGTAATATCAGCAAATAATAATCATTATAAGTATTTTGATGAAAATTATGATTCTATTGATTTTAATAATATTTCAACATTTCAGCACCGTATATCTGGTAGTGAAAAAAAGATGGATGGTGGTGGAATGGGTTTAACAAAACTAATAAAATCAATTGAAGATAAAGCAACAGATCATACTTGTTATGTGCTTTCGGGAGATAGAATTATATTATTTGAGCCAGAATATTTGGAATACGACGAAGATGGTTGGATCGGTTTTAATGAAAGTAACGATTATTTTTATTCTAAACCATCAAATCAAGTATTGCAAAGAAGCAATTTTTATATGCCTGGAACTGCTTATAATTTGAATTTTGTTATGAAGGTGAACAATGATGAACAATAACTATTTTAAACTTGAATTTAATAAAACAATAACAAGATTGGCTGGATATGATTATGGAGAAAGTGTCTTTAAAGATCAAATTAGTAAAAAAATTAATTATGATAATACTCCCATAAAAATTGAATTTCCAAACAATATTGTTAGATCTGCTTCTTCTTTTACTCAAGGATTTTTTAAAGAAATTATTTCTAAATTTGGTTATGATTTTATAGGTAATCAGGTGGAAATAATAACTGAGAACCCATCGTTAATCGACTCTATAAAAAACAATCTAATATAGTATTATGGACATTGCAGCATTTATATTATCTATAATTTCAATAATAGCAACTGTTATAATTGCTACTTACGAACTTGTTCAAAATAGGAAGATTAACGATATAACTTTAGAAGCAGAGTATTTTGATTTTCTGTTTAAAGAATCGATGTTAAGGCAAATACCTTTAAGCAGAGCAAAACTAGTGTTTGACGGAAATGGTAAACTTACAGGTACCGATGACCTAATTGAAGTATTAAATTCTATGAGAAGAAATTCTATTTATTTTCAATATACTGATGGAACATTTTATGAGAAATTAAAAAAACAGTTACAAGGTATTGAAGATTTATTAGATGAAACAGCTGATAAAAATGTGGTGGCTGAAGATCAAACAAAGTTTTTTAACGAGTTAAAAGAAAATATAGAAACCTTATATGATTTGATGTTGAAAAAATATTTGGGTAAAAAAATCAAATGATTTTATATTTGTGTATTCTATATGTTTCATAATCTTATAAAAGTTAAAATAACAAAAAAGAGTGGATTATTACCGCTCTTTTTTGTTGGATTGAGTGTAGACAGAATAATAACTGACTATTTATTAAGATGAATTCATATGAGTACAAAAGTAGTCACCACAAAAGTCCGTAACTACAGTTGCTTCAAACAAAAGAGGAAAAGTCGCAATAACGATAATTGTTTATTCGATTAATATAATTTTTTTCATGTCTTTATGTATAGGATAAGATTGCAAATATGAGTGAAATCATAACATAGACATGAAAAATATTGACAAAAGAAAAATATTCTGCTAAAATAATCATACAATAGAAGTGCAACATGTGTTGTGCTTTGGGCTGAACGAGAGTTCCAGGTCCACCAAAG
>CALZHV010000068.1 GCA_945787485.1 uncultured Lachnospiraceae bacterium | reverse complement strand
TGTAAAGATAGGGATATGTCTCATAACACAAACCTTAAATAACTTTCTAGTCTGTGGCTCAACACCCTTAGCTCCATCAATTACCATTACCGCTGAATCCGCAGCCATCAATGTTCTGTATGTATCCTCTGAGAAATCCTGATGTCCCGGAGTATCAAGAATATTGATACAGTAATAATCATAATTAAACTGCAAAACTGAAGATGTTACAGAAATACCTCTTTCCTTCTCTATACCCATCCAGTCTGATACAGCATATTTAGAATTTGCCTTTCCCTTTACCGAGCCTGCAGTATTTATAGCACCTCCATACAGCAAAAACTTCTCTGTAAGAGTTGTTTTACCTGCATCGGGATGCGAGATAATAGCAAATGTTCTTCTCTTCTCAATCTGTTGTTTTAAATTTTCTGACATATAATCCTCCGGTTACTAATTCCAGGCGCCATAATTGTAATGCATACCTGCACCTTTTTTATATTCATATTCAGTATTATCTTCTATCTTTTCTTCAATCACATACACACCTGTAATGCTTGAAATTTTCTGCCACTGTTCCTTATATTCATTGCTTATTGCAAACGAAACCTGTCCGTCCTGAGAAATAAGCTTTATGTATTTCTTTTCCGGTTTCATAAATAAATAACCATGGTCTTTATTGTATTCATAAAGTGATATTTTTCTGATTTTCCTAAACCATTTTACAAGTAGCAGATAAGGCTGGTTGTTATCCATAATAAGCCACATAATCTGCTGTTTTTTGACATACCTGTCCATTTTTACTAACGGAAAAATAGGAATTGCCATTTGTGTATCCGGAAATTTTTTTCTCGCTCTTCTAGGATATTTTTTGTGTACAAGCGGAGTTACCTCATTCTTTTTAAATAATTTTCTTATAAAAGGTCTTGCGTAAATGTATCCTCCATATTTAGTAACCTTGTTTAGCTTTGAGAAAATTACACATGCCACTATAGCTATTACAATGCTTACTATAATCGTTACAGCCAATATTACAGGTGCCAAAACCGGCACTAAAACCTGTAAAATCTGAAGAAATACGAGCAAGCCATGAATAATCATACGTATCAATTCAACTATCAGATTACTTCCCGGTATCGGAAGTGTAGCTGCGATAAATTCAAGTGCATCAATACAGCCGTAGACGCACAAATATATAATTACATCAATAACAAGCACAATAAGTGCAATAATAATTGTAGCAATCAATGTTGTCCATTTAATATATGTAACCTTATCATCGCCATCTGATGCGCTTGATACTACTGAAAATCTAAAAAGCGGAAGCAGTGTCATACATACCATGGCTATCACACCGCCCCACATTTCAATTTTATCCAACGTCACGTTAGAAACAAGCTTTGAAGCCTTGAAGCAATGAACCGCAATCATTGTTATTGCAACAATAACAAGCAATACAGCGGCAAACGGATTGGCAACCGGTGTTGACTTCATCTGCCTTAATATTGGCATCCTTTCAAATGTATTTCCAACCTTAACGCCCCATTCCCATTCAGGGAAAAACAGTTCCATATTCTCAAAAGCACCTATAACCGACAACAATGCCAAGGTGGCAGTAGGATTTACAGAGCCCTGTACCGAAGTAGTAAAAATACCTGCATATAATTCCATATTGTCTAACAACGTTACTTCTGCATCTTCCGCCGATTTATGAATTCCGTTTGAGCCATACGAGCTTGATGCCGTACATTGAAATACCGTCATTGCAGTCATAAATGCAATTAGTACAGCCATCACACGAATCATTTTTCTATCTTTTAGATATATGTGTTTTAATAAATCCATTATTTCCTCCACAGATGCTTTAAAATATTATTATCAATTTTTCACATAAAAACACACAGTAATTATACATCACATAATTGTATATGGCAATGTAAGAATAAGAAAAAGAATAAGAAAAAGAATAAGAAAAAGAATAAGAAAAATTCTACAATTTTAAGAGGCATAGCGATACATCTCGCCATGGCTTTTATGTGTAATATTTTATTATATTTTTCTATAGATACTTTCCCAATTCCTGATGAACAATAGCTTTAATGTCTTCTATTATTCCTAGACAGTTTTGTTTTTTCATACCCGCCTGCATACCTACATTTACAATTTCCTTTTCGCTCGGGTTCTTACCATTACCATCCACAGAAGTTGTATGTTCTCCATAATAAGTATTGCTGTAAGTCAAATCGTATGCAGGGCTCAAATGCCATCTATCCTCACCTTCATCATAAAGAAAAGTAAAGTTCTTTGCATGGTCATCCCTATTATGAGCAAATATGTTAAAACACATTCTTCTATACATATTTTCTACTTCTGATTTATTTTCCCGTGTTAAAACTCTTGTCAATTTCATAAGCGTATGATAATCCATACATGGTACACGAAAATCCGCCTCTAACAATGCCGCAGCTGTTGCCATATGCACCTTATGCTTTTTATCATTTTCCACAATTCTGTCAAAACGTACCGTTCCAAAATAACCAGAACACAAGTCAGAGGAAAACAATCTGGTCTCTGTCATTGTAATCCCGCATTTCATTGCACATTTTGAATAATCGTATTCCATTTGCCCTATATTCTTTGAATCTACATGTGCTGGGAATTTAATAAGCCAGTCTTTGCCCTCATAAGTAGTCAATATTTTAGGTCTTGCACCACCACTACTACCGCCCAAACGATATAGCATATCCAAATCTTTTGAGTATTCAGTTAGGAGTATTTTTTGACATTCTTTAGAAAGATAATCTAAATCATATATTTCTTTCGAACCTTCAAATTCATAATTAGGCTCATATTCTAAAGCCCCCATACCATTAACACCAACCAAAGCCAATCTGTCTAAAACTGTCACATCATTGCCCAGACCATTCTCCTGCAACATTCTGTCTACCAAAAGCTTTCCCCATGCATCAGGCAGGCTATCTGCAAAAACTCCAAATAAACCTTCAAAATTATAATTAGCAGGAACAAACACCTTGTTTTCTAATGGCAACGAAAAAGGACTTATTGAAAATCCATTCTTTAGCCAATCTTCATCATAGGAAAATGCCACTTTCTTATCCTTTGTAATTGCCAATAAGCCTACATTTCTACCCTTATATTTAACTTTCAATGAATTTAAACCTAATCGAAAATTATTTCTGTTCATTCATAACCTCCTGTATAGATTTATACGGTACTTCTGCGAATATGTTTTTTATATCCCATGACACATCCAAAGCCATAGCTATTTTCGTTAATGATAGAAGGCTAATATTTCCTGTTTCTTCAAATCGTTTAATAGAACCATAACTAACCCCGGACATTTCACTCAGCTTACGTCTCGAAATTTTTAATCTTTTTCTCAATTTTTTTGTATGATTTGATACAATCATTGTAATTTCTTCCGGTGTTTCCCATATATATTTTTGCATAATATATTCGCTCCTACGCTGTCAAACTTGTATATTTATTATAGTTAATATATTAGCTTTTTTCAAGTATTTTATTATATTTTTGTTATTATATTAGTCATTTTTATTATGGTGTATTTGCATAATTCATCTTTTTCAATGGAGTTTTTTTGAGAAAACATTCATTCATAAATTTATTTTTCCCTTCCTCTTGAACATCACATTAGTGCTCCAGCATATTTTCAATAAAAATCCCATACCCCCTGGTCGGGTCATTTACAAACACGTGGGTAACCGCACCAACAAGCTTTCCGTCCTGTATTATTGGTGAACCACTCATCCCCTGTATTATACCGTTTGTTTCATTTAATAAATTCAAATCTGTAACCTTTATCTTCATATTTTTTCCGTCTGAATAGGAATTGTAGTTTATATCAGTAATGTTTATTTCATAAAACTGACCTTTACCGTTTATACATGAATAAATATATGCTTTACCTGTTTTTATTTCATTTTTATCTGCTACAGGCATCCTTATTCCTTCCTGTTCGTCCACCTGTGCGCCAACAATTTTTCCGCTGATCCCGTAAGCATCATTTTCATTAATTCTTCCTATGAGGCTTTCCTTTGAGTAATCGATTACCCCTTCGATTCGTCCCGGAGAACCTTTTGATGCTTTTACAATATTTACAAGCTTTGTTTCATAAATTCCTCCGTCTGACAGCTCAAATAATTCTCCTGTATCATTGTCATTAATACTGTGACCTAACGCTACAAACTTATTTTCATCTATAAATGTCAGCGTTCCTATTCCGGCTATATCATCCTTTACCCATGCTCCCATCATATATTTTCCGTTATATGTTTTTATAGGATTGATTGTCACCTTAATTTGTTCCTTGTCTCTTAAAACATCTAAGGTTACACTCTCACCATTACTTGCTGAAACCATATCCATAAGTGTAGCTTTATCCTTTATTTCAACACCGTTTACACCCAATATATAATCACCTCTCATCAGTGCATCCTGACTTGGTTTAAAAATATTACCTTCGTCATCAGATATTTCGCTTGTTCCAATAACCATAATACCCTTTGACTTAACGTATATTCCAATAGGTTTTCCCGAAACCAGAACCGTTTTCTCTGTTTTTGTCTGATTCTCTTCTATATAGTTATTTGTCGAAATACTGTAATCTCTTTCAGGCCAGCTGTAAATTGAAGTTATTGCAAATAAAGTAACGCTGATAATTCCCGCCAATACAATTTTTTTATATGTTCCCATAAGCATTTCCTCAATAAAAAATCAAAGTATAAAAAATTAAAGTATAAAAAATAAAAGTATGTTTATCACATACTTTTATTATTTGAAAAAAAGCTTATTTTAAACTGTTTATTTTTGACGTTTTTGGATTAATATTACTTTGATTTGATTTTTTGTGCCATTTCCCTCATTTCGTTAGCGCTTGCAAGCGTAGCATCCGTAATTGATGCACCTCCTATTAATCTGGCAAGCTCATTTACCGAATCGGTTTCAGACAATTTCCTTATAACAGTATTTGTTTTACCATTATGTACAACCTTTTCAATTACAAAATGAGAATCAGCAAGTGCAGCAATCTGTGGCAAATGTGTAATGCATATTACCTGATGATTTCCGGCAATAATCGACATTTTCTCACCGACTCTTTGTGCCGTAATACCGCTTATACCGACATCAATTTCATCAAATATAAGTGTTGGTGTATCATCCTTATTGGCAAGACATGCTTTGATGGCAAGCATGACTCTCGAAAGCTCTCCGCCTGATGCCACTTCGTATAATGGTTTCATCCTTTCGCCAACATTTGTCGAAATCATGAAATGTGCCTCATCATTCCCATTTGAGGTGTAATTATCAAGCTTGTTAAATTCCATGTCAAATTTCACATCTAAAAAATTGAGTTCTTTTAATGCAGCAATTATTACATCACATAATTCTTTAGCGTATTTCTTGCGCACCTTTGTCAATTTGTCACTCAATTCAATTACCTGTTTCTCAAGGTCTTTAACAGTTTTTTCTAAGTTTTCAATATAGACATCATAATCGGCAAGCTTATCCCTTTGTTCCTTACACTCTTGCAAAGTATTAAGAACATCCTCAATTGTATTGCCGTACTTTGCTTCAAGTCCACGGATTAAATCAAGCCTTTTTTCCGTCGCATCAAATGATTCGCGGTCAAATTCCATTTCTTCCATATAACAGCTTAATTCTCTGTTAAAATCATTTAGCATACCATCAATGTCACATAACAAATCATAATTTGATGACAAATCAGGGTCAAGCTCATATGCTCTTTTCAACTGTACAAGTGCATGTCCTATACCTTCACCGGCTGATTTTTCACTATTATAGCCTGTTATTTCATAAACCTCAGAAGCAATTGCTGTTATTTCCTTTGCATTATTCATTTTGTTGAACTGTGCTTCAAGAATTTGCTCTTCATCAGGTTTAAGAGTTGCTTTTTCTATCTCATCTATCTGAAAATTAAGGAAATCCAGCTTTTTGTTTTTTTCTACATCATCAATCTTTTCTTTTTCAAGAATATCCTTTTGCTCTTTGTATTGATAATATATTTTCTGTAATTGCTCTTTAATTATACTTATATTTTCTGCTCCAAAGCCATCTAAGATTTCAAGATGCTTTGATGCATGCTTCAAGCTTTGCTGTTCATGCTGTGCGTGTAAATCAATAATAACACCGGCAACTTCTTTAAGCTTTGCTGTTGTTACGGTATTATCATTTATCTTTGTTATACATCTTCCGGCTGCTCCCAATTGTCTTGTAATGAGCAATTCACCATCCGGTGTATCAATGTCCAGCTTTGAAAGCTTATCTGCAGTATTGTCGTCAATAGAAAACAATAATTCAACAATTCCGTCCTTTGAAACGTCGCGGAGTAAATCCTTATTAAATTTATCACCAAGCCCAATGGCAAGTGAGCCTATAATAATGGATTTACCGGCCCCGGTTTCTCCGGTTAATATATTTAAACCATCGTAAAAATCTATTTGTATATCATCAATAAGAGCTATATTTTTAATGTGCATATGAAGCAACATTTTTTATACCTCCAATTTGTATATTATTCAGGATATGCCGATTTTATTCGACTAATTATATTTGGAGCCTCTTCTTTATGTCTTATTGCAAGAAAAATTGTGTCATCTCCTGCTATACATCCCATTATTCCGTCAATTGATAAAGCATCAATTGTTGCTCCGACCGCCATCGCCATACCTGCATTTGTTTTGATTACAATTATATTCTCGGAATATTCCATACTGACAAGACATGAAGCCAGAACATGCTTGTACGAACTGTTTTCCTCAGATTTAACTGTATTTGGTGCAACATATCTGTGCTTGTTTACACCGTAAGAAACCTTTGTAAGTCCAAGTTGTCTTATATCCCTTGAAATAGTAGCCTGTGTAGTATGAATATCATTTTTCTCCAATAATTCCAACAGTTCCTGATGAGTATCAACATCAAACTCAGAGATTAATTGAAGTATCAAATCCTGTCTTTTTTTCTTCAAATTATTATCCTCCAATTTTTTCTCTCAATACACTATAGAAATTATTATCATACATTTTAATTATGCTTACTTCTCTTTCTGATAATTTTGCAAAAACCTCATCATTGGCAGAAAGTGCTTTATTATTCATGCCGTCAAATGACACAATAGCTTCTGTTTCCTGTGTTTTTCTTTTCTTAACAATTTCTATTTTGATATTATCGGTACTGTCAAATACTACACTCTTTGAAGTAAGCGAATGTGGTGAAATAGGTGTAACGACTATTGCTTTAGACTTTGGACTCACAATAGGACCACCAGCGGAAAGGTTGTACCCTGTAGAGCCTGTAGGCGTCGATACTATAATTCCATCTGCCTCATATGTATCCAATAATTGATTATTAACATAAATGTTAAGACATATTATTCTTGAGAAACCTGCTCTTGAAATTACGATATCATTTAATGCGTGAAACGTGTTGTTGCTTACGCGTCCTTCTATCATCATACGTTTTTCAATTTCATATTTTCCCTGTAATAATCTGTCCAATGCGTCATAAACATTAACCTGTTCAACCTCGGTAAGAAAGCCTAATGTTCCAAGATTGACTCCCATTATAGGAATGTTTCTTCCCTCAAGCAACGCTGTAGCACGAAGCATTGTTCCGTCTCCGCCGAGAACTATTACTGCATCTACTCCATCGAAAACACTTTTGTCGATTTTATTTCCGTTTTCATCATATTTATCATCTATGGAGACAGCATCAGCACCATGTTCTCTTAAATATTCGGTAATGGCATTATTAATTTTTAAGTCTGCATCTTTATCATTATTTACAAAAATGAGGAACTTATTATTCATTTACTTCTCCCTTATCTAGGGTCATGTGTGAATTTTCCACAACCCTGTTTATATCAATAACATTCCCGCCGTCAAGCAGGACATCATTGCTATCCTTAGTAAGATATAATAAATATTCTATATTACCTTCAGGTCCTTTTACAGGTGAAAAATCAAGATTAATCGGATACAATTCGATAGATTTAGCATATTCCGTTACCATTTCGATAACCTCTTCATGCACTTTTTTATCACGAACCACACCCTTCTTGCCAACCTTTTCCCTGCCTGCTTCAAACTGTGGTTTTATAAGACATACTATTCTTCCTTTGTCAGTAAGAAGCTCCTTTACAGGCAATAAAACCTTTGTGAGTGATATAAATGATACATCAATAGAAGAGAAATCTATCTTATCATCTATATCATCCGGCGTAACATATCTTATGTTTGTTTTTTCCATACATACGACACGTTCATCATTTCTTAATTTCCAGTCAAGCTGACCGTGACCGACATCGACAGCATATACCTTTACGGCACCATTTTGAAGCATACAGTCAGTGAAGCCTCCTGTTGAAGAACCAACATCCATACATATATTTCCGTCAAGCTTAAGGTCAAATTCGTTCATAGCTTTTTCAAGCTTCAAACCACCACGGCTAACATACTTTAATGTATTACCCCTGACCTCAATAACAGCATTTTCCGGAAATGTCTGTCCTGCTTTATCTTCCTTTTCTCCATCCACATATACTATTCCTGACATAATAATTGCCTTAGCCTTCTCTCTCGAAGAAGCAAGACCTTTATTTACCAGCAAAATATCCAATCTTTCTTTTTTGATTTTATCTGCCATATTCTATAACACTGCCTTTATCTTATCATAAACACTGTCTGCGTTTATCTCATAAATATCTCTTAAAATATCTATGTTTCCGTGTTCAATAATTCCTGCTTTAAGTGAGCAGTTTATAAACTTAAAATCTTCTGTAGTCTTAATACCCTCTTCGATAATAGTATCTCCAAGCAGCTCACCATAACCGCCTTTTTGAACATTTTCTTCCATAGAAACAATTATACTGTGTTTTTCACAGATTTCTTTAAGCAATTCTATGTCAACATTTGATAAAAATCTTACATTTATGAGTGTTGCAAGAATTCTCTGTGATTTTAATTTATCTACGAGCTTTAATGCCTCTACAACCATATTTCCACACGCAAATACGGCCACTTTGCTACCCTGACATATTACTTCACTCTTACCGTAAACTATAGGAGCATTGTATTCCTTAAGACCGGCAAATGCATCTGCCCTCGGATATTTAATGGCAACCGGACCATCAATTTCTGTAGCAAAGTCAAGCATCTGTCGCAATTCATATCTGTTTTTAGGAGCCAAAACCGTCATGTTCGGCATATGTCTCAAATATGACACATCATATATACCTTGATGTGTTTCACCATCCTGGCCAACCAGACCTGACCTGTCAATTGCAAAAATAACATGCAAATTCTGTAGACATACATCGTGAAGTATCTGATCATATGCCCTTTGAAGAAATGATGAATATATTGCCACAACAGGAATCATACCTGCCTTTGCCATACCGGCCGCAAATGTAACAGCATGCTGCTCGGCAATTCCAACATCAAATACTCTTGTAGGATAAAGCTCAGAAACCTTAGAAAGACCTGTTCCTATCGACATCGCAGCAGTTATGGCAACAAGCTTATCATTATTTTCAAACATACCACTAAGATAATCTGCAAAAATATCTGTATAGGAACGATGTTTTTTCTTCTCAAGCACCTTCCCTGTCTTCTTGTCAAAAGGTGCAACACCATGAAAATAATCCGGATGTCTCTCCGCCGGTTTAAATCCCTTACCCTTTTTCGTCTTTACATGAATAATTATAGGCTTATTTAATCTAAATGCTTTCTTAAATGTAGAAACCATCTCTTCAACATCATGTCCGTCTATAGGACCGACATATGTAATTCCCAACTCTTCAAAAAACATACCCGGTACAAGTAATTGCTTTAAGCTGTCTTTCGAACGTTTTATTGTTTTGGCAACTTTTTCTCCGGCTTTTGTAACAATAAGACTGTTTTCGACACCTGTTTTTAAATCATTATAGGCTGCTCCGACTCTTATATCAGTAAGATATTTAGAAAGACCACCCACATTTTTTCCAATAGACATTTCATTGTCATTTAAAATTATTACACATCCGGTACGTTCCTGCGCAAGACTGTTTAATGCCTCGTAAGCCATACCACCTGTAAGCGAACCATCACCGATAACAGCTGCTATTTTTTCTTTGCCACCTGTGATGTCTCTTGCAACAGCATATCCCATTGCTGCAGATATACTCGTAGAACTATGCCCT
>CALZHV010000067.1 GCA_945787485.1 uncultured Lachnospiraceae bacterium | reverse complement strand
CAGGTGTACTCATCTCGCAACAGTCCACCGGACTATAAACATAAGTTATTTGATTGGGACAGCATATGTTAAGACATACTTATGCAACAAGATGTATTGAAGCAAAGATAAATGCCCCTGTGTTGAAAGCATTTTTAGGCCATACGGATGTTTCAACGACAATTAACACATATGTTGATATTTTTAACAAATTTCAAAATGAAGAAGTGCAGAAATACGAAGATTATATGAAAGATGTTTTTAATATAGAATCGTATTTAAAATAAAACCCAATAAATAATCCTCCTACGGTATATTTGAACTGCCATAGGAGGATTTTTTTTTAGAAACAATATTGCCCAAATCAATTCAATATCGTTTGTTCAGTTGGTTTTGATAGATTGTAGAATAAACATCTTCAAGAGAATTGTTATCAGTAATCGGTACTTTTTTTACCGTCTTTAAATACAATGGCAATAAAAATGATCGCAACGATTATCAACGGAAAATAATTGGTCAAAAACATTTTCAAAGTCAAGATTTCAAAATTTTCATACAAAAGAAAGACTTTGGTACTGCTGACAAAAGTGTTTATCAAATCGTACAATAACAAAACCATTATAGTTATCGGTGCGGATTTTGAAAAAAATATTACAAGCATAGATAATCCGTAATAAAACACAGCTACACTTAAAATCTTAAAAAGAAATCCTATCAAATCATCTATGCAATAAAAATGCAAAAGTATCACTGCCAAAGCATTAATCAAATAGCATATCTGGATTTCATATTATTCCACATTTTAAAATCACAGATTTTGAATGGGTCCTGATAACCTTGTTACTCGCTTTGCTCGTAATAAGGATTCGAACCGTAAATGACGGAGTCAGAGCCTCGCAATCTTTTTTCAAAACCGCCTATTTAAACCATTTTTTCAGACTTTTTATCTCTCAAAAATCTCTCGGAATTTTGTTTTCGCTTAACACAGCAAATTCGTATGAGGAGTTGCGAACCTTACACTGAGGTATCAAAGCGAAATAATTTAAATCATTTTATGATTTAAACTGGTCGAATTCTACTAGTTTAAAATTTCGATTGATGTTCAACAAAGAAAAAACCAAAGGTAAACCTTCGGTTTTGTGGTAGGGCGGAGGGAGTTGAACCCTCGGTGTATATCTCATAAATCATAATAGCTCTATCAAAGGTTTACTTATACCACCCCACATACACCTGTATAATCCCCAGTAAAAGCCAATGAAATTAATTTCATGAAATCATCTCCTTTAAAATTAAACTCAAATTCAATCTTAGTATTGTCTCTGAATTCCTTGGAAATGGTAAATGATATACTTGATAGAATTATTGCTACTATGCTCATGAACTAAATTTCATGTATTATTATATCATATTTCAATTTAAAACACAATAAAACATTATTACTTTATGCAGATGCAATACTATGACTTAGTCAGAGAAAAAGTAGTTATACCTAAAAAATAAAAGGCGATTATGAAATTGATGTTCTCAATTTTAAACTCACCAAATTAAAAAAGGTATGATGATAACTGTTAAACACTATGTTAAAAACCCATCATAAGCATATAGCAAAATCAACATCTTAAAATATAGTTGTTTTTTATCTCAGCTTTAAAATCATATTGTAATTTACTTGATTTTTTGATATAATAAATATGCGTACAAATTCAGTTAACTGTACGCAGAAAGTTGGTGAACCGTTGTCTAAAGAAAAAATTGCAAAAAACGTTTTTGAAAATGTTGGCGAAATTGCAAAGACTTCTGATTTCAAAAATGCCGGTCTTACAAATTATGATGTAGCAAAGCTGTGCAAAGACGGAATAATCGAAAGAATACGAAACGGTTTTTACCAACTCCCTGATAATTACAATATAAGCGAAGAACAACTGCTTGCCACTTTGTTGCCTTACGGAACGGTTTGTGTTGAATCGGCTTTGTTTTATTACGGATATAGCGATTTTGCTCCGAGAGAATGGTCGATTGCAGTTCCTCGAACTTATAGAAACCAAATTTCAAATATGCAAGAAATACCTATCAAAGCATATTATATTCAAAAAAATATAATTGAACTCGGAAAAACAACAGGTGATTTTAACGGTGTAACACTCCCTGTCTATGACCGAGAACGAACAATCTGTGATTGTTTCAAATATCGTTCGAAAATAGATAACGAAATGTTTAATAAGGCACTTAACGCTTATGTAAAAGATGAAAAAAAGAACCTTACAAATCTTTCTAAATATGCAAAGGAAATGCGTGTATATGTAAAAATGATGGATGTTATGGAGGTGTTGCTGAATGGCTGATATAGCAATGCTGACAAAAGCGCTTAAAAAGACTTTTGAAAATCGTGGACACGCCTTTACGATAGAACAATTTGAGCCGTTTATAGCAATGGTTGAAAATAAAGAATTTGAAGAAAAATGGACTACTTTGGAGAGCAAGTGGAAATAAGAGGAGGAATAATAAAATGGCAAAAATTCAATCGGTAGAACCTAACGTTGCCGATCTGGTAAACGGTTGGCTCAAATCATATAAGGTAGATTATAAATTAGAACAAGAGTCGTTAAATACAGAGATAGATCAGGCTCTAAACGACTATTTTTCTAAGAATGGCGGCAAAGGTGGAAATCGCCCTGATGCCAAGATGATTTTGAAAGCCAATGACGGCAGAGATTATCCTATCCTTGTTGAATACAAAGGGTATAAAGATAAACTTGTAAAATTAGATGATGAGGGTAATGTTGCAAATAAGACCTCAAAGAATCAGCCCGACTTTACGAATATTAATTCTTATGCAGTAAATGGCGCTGTTCATTATGCAAATGCCGTATTGCACTATACAAGTTATACGGATGTTATTGCCATTGGTGTTACCGGACACAAATCAGTTGATGGCAAAATTATACATCAAATAGGCGTTTATTATGTTTCTAAAAGCAATTTCGGCATTGGTCAGAAAGTTGCAGACTATACTGATCTTTCTTTCCTTAAAAAAGAACATTTTTCTGAATTTATAGAAAAAGTAAAACAGTTATCTCTGCCACAAGAAGAAATTGAAAGATTAAAAGAACGCAGAGAACAAGAAATAACGGCAAGTCTTGTTAAACTCAATAACGACATATTCAAGAGCGAAAAAGGATTAAGCGAAAATGATCGTGTTTACCTTGTTGCTGCTTCAATTATGGCAACTCTTGGCGATGTGGATAACAAGGTATACCCACTTACTAAAGCTGACCTTAAATCGTCCGAAGAAAGAAATAACACCGACGGTGATATTATGCTGAGAAAGATAGAATCTTTCCTTGACGCTAAGAAATTGCCAAAAGACAAAAAAGATTTAATTGTTAGAACATTACAAAATACATTAACCACAGATAATATAAACAAACCAAAAGACGGTGAAAGTCAGTTAAAACGTGTGTTTATAAAAATAGTTGACGATCTCGGTATTTATTACAAAATAGGCTTAACAACGGATTTTACCGGTAAGCTGTTTAATGAAATGTATTCTTGGCTCGGTTTTACGCAAGATCAGCTTAATGATGTTGTACTTACTCCTTCTTATGTTTCAACGCTTTTGTGCCGACTTGCAAGAGTTAATAAAGACTCTTATGTATGGGATTTTGCAACAGGTTCTGCGGGTTTGCTTGTTGCTGCTATGAACGAAATGTTGATTGACGCAAAGAATACAATTAAATCCCCTGAAAAGTTGGCTTTGAAAGAGGCGGAAATCAAAGCAAATCAGTTACTTGGTTTGGAAATACTCTCCAATGTTTATATGCTTGCTGTACTCAATATGATTATGATGGGTGACGGTAGTTCAAATATTTTAAACAAGGACTCTTTGTCTTTTAACGGTCATTATGGATTTGGCAAGACTGATGAAAAGTTCCCCGCAGATGCTTTTGTGTTGAATCCTCCGTATTCTAAAGAAGGAAACGGAATGATATTCGTTGAAAAAGCTCTTTCCATGATGGAAAAAGGCTATGCAGCTGTTATCATTCAAAATTCTGCCGGTTCGGGTAAGGCTACCGAATATAATAAAAGTATTTTAACCCACAGTACTCTCCTTGCAAGTATTAGGATGCCGATAGATTTATTTATTGGAAAATCAAGCGTACAAACTAATATATATGTTTTTCGTGTGGGCGAAGCTCATCAAAAAGATGATATTGTTAAATTTATCGATTTTTCAAACGACGGATACACACGAACCAATCGTAAAAAAGCAAGCAAAAATCTTTTTGATACCGATAGAGCAAAAGAACGCTATCAGGAACTGGTAGATTTGGTGCGTTTCGGTAAATCAAAACTGAACATCTTTACAGAAAAAGAATACTATGAAGGTAAAATCGATCCCGAAAACGGAGCAGACTGGAATCAATCTGCTCCGGTTGATACTAAACCAACATTAGATGATTTTAAAAAGACCGTTAGCGATTACCTTGCTTGGGAAGTATCAACGCTCTTGAAAAATCAGCCAATGGAGGATGACCGCCTGGGAAAATAGAAGCCTCACTTAATGAAAAATTACAAGCGGTTAAGTGGGGCGAATATACGCTTGGAGATTTGTTTGAAATTGAAAAAACCTTGAGTTTCAATGCAGATAAACTTGTTTCGGGAACTGAATACGATTATGTAACGAGAACATCATTAAACCAAGGAATTCTTCAAACTACAGGTTTTGTGAACAAAGAGAACATCAATCCTGCCGGCACTTGGAGTTTGGGATTATTACAGATGGATTTCTTTTATCGAAAAAAGCCTTGGTACGCTGGGCAGTTCGTGAGAAAAATCACGCCTAAAATTGCGATACGAGAATCTTCAATTTTGTTTTTCTCCACATTATTGAACAAACAAAAGCCAAGATTGTTGTCAGTTCTCGTTCGTGATGTTGATAAAGTTTTCCGATCTACCAAAATACAATTACCTACCCATAATGATGAAATAGACTTTGATTTTATGGAATCGTTTGTCGCTGAGCTTGAGGCTCAGCGTGTCGCTGAGCTTGAGGCGTATCTTTCAGTCACAGGACTAAAAGATACGCACCTGTCCTTAGAAGAAGAACAGGCATTATTGAATTTCAACAAAATAACTTTTGATGAATATAAACTCACTGATGTTTTTGATATTAAAAATGCAGGAAATATATTATCGAAAGATATTGTTGAAAACAGTGGAAAAACGCCTTACTTATGTGCCAGTTCGGAAAACAATGCTGTTTCATCATATATTTCTTACAAAGATGAGTTAAAGACAAAAGGTAATTGTATTTTTATCGGCGGAAAAACATTTGTTGTGACATATCAAGAATCAGACTTTTTCTCAAATGACAGTCATAATTTAGCACTATATTTGAAAGAAGCTGAATATCAGAACAAATATACACAAATGTATTTAGCAGCTTGTGTATACAAAAGTCTTAATCATAAATATACTTGGGGAAATAGCATAAGTAATAAAAAAGCACAAAAAGATTATATTTCACTACCGACAAAAGATGGAAAAATAGACTTTAATAGTATGAGTACACTTATTTCAGCAATCCACAAACTTGTAATCAAAGATGTTGTCCGTTATGCGGACGAGAAAATCGAGAAAACAAAAGAGGCTATAAATTCAAATACGAACTAAAGGAGTATGATTGTTTGGATATTAACAAATTAACTAATGAAATAAAATATTTAATATCAACAAAACGTGAAGATGAATGGTGGGATTTTAAGATAGAGCACCATCATGATAAAGCTGAACTTGTTCATGATATTTTGTGTATGGCAAATAACCGTCCAAGAAGAGACTCTTACATTATATTTGGTGTAGCAGATGATGATTTTTCTATAACAGGCGTAGAAAATGATTTATACAGAAGAAATCAACAAGGCATTACCGATATATTAAGAAACATTACGTTTGTCGGAAGTACTCGTCCTAGAATCGAAATGCAGACCTTTACTATTAATAATCATGAGATTGATGTTCTTATCATAAAAGACAGTCTTGAAGTTCCGTATTATTTAGAAAAGGATTATCAAGATAAAGACGTAAAAAATGAAAATGGAAAGAACTATGGAAAGATTGTAAGAGCATACCATGTGTATACACGAGTTGTAGATAATAACACGCCTATTGATAAGCAGGCCGATTTAAACGATGTTGAATTTTTATGGCGGAAAAGATTTGGCATAGACCTTTCAATTATGGAGCGACTGAACATTCTTTTAGAAGAATATGACAAATGGATATTTGATTGGGGTAATAAAAAATATTGTTATCATAAAGACTATCCGGAATTTCAAATTGTCCAAACCGGCGATTTTATTCAAGACTGGGTGCCTGCCGCTGCATTTTATATTCATCCGGGAATGCATAGTGCAAAATTAAATATAATGTATCACAGCACTGTGATTTATGAAACCGAGCTGTGGGCTTTTGATGAATATCGAAAATATTTACCGAAAGCCACAAATTTTACTGTAAAAAACCAACAAGAGTTTTGGTACAGTTATTATTGTATTGATACAATAGAAGGCAAGCTTCTTAAAATTTTTACACACGGTACTTGCGATTTATCAAGTAGAGAACCCAATTATAATCAGTTTCTTGTTTTCGAAAACAAAGAAGAAAAATCAAATTTTGATGCGTTTTTATCCAATCATTTTGATGATTACAGTGACAGTGAAATTGAATTAAAATATGAATATCAAATTAAAGAGGATAATGAAGATAATTTAGGCGGAGCTGTATTTTCTGCTTTTCAAGTTGCGAAAACAGCATGGTTATATGAAGATTGGTTAAACAACAAATCTCCTTATAATTTAGAGTAAAATAGTTATTACAATAAAAAATCAAAGTACGGCTTTCAAAAGTTTTTGAAGGCCGTGCTTTTTCATTAACTAAATATTATTTCTGCATTTACAATTTTTGTCACACGATTGCGAATATTATTTATCTTCTGTACCCATAACATACAATCATTTTAGCTATAGATATTATTGGGTTCAAAGACGGTGTGTTTCTTTAGGGCTCAAAATAGGTTCTGCCTAAAAGTGCGGAAAGCTTCATTTTATGTGGGTTTGAGAGAGTTTTGATATTGTCAAAAACCGACAAATTAAAAAAGTATTTTGTTTTTGACCAAAAAGTTCAATCAAAAATTGTCAAAAACAGGGCTTTTCTTGATTTTTTTGTTTTTTATTTTTTTATGTTATAATTATATTGAAGACCACAGGTGTACTCATCTCGCAACAGTCCACCGGACTATAAACATAAGTTATTTGATTCACGACATTCTGACAGAGAGAAAACTCAAAACCTGCGGTCTTTCATTCAAAATAGTAATTGTGGCGGTTTTTTGTTTTTTCAAAAAATTTGTTACAATTACTATGAATGTCGGAGATAAACTGAATATATCCATATGAGGGACTGCTCCGATGAGCGGTCTTTTTATTTTTTTTAGAAAGGTAAATATGAGAAATAACATAAAATTATCCGATTATCCAATAAACATAGATACAATTTGTTTCAAAATCAATGCGGAATTAAACGAGAGTTGTTATTCCGATTGGGAAAATAAATATAAATTTTATCAAACAATCAGATTTGTAAACGGAAGCAGAGTCAGTATCAGATATTATCATTTTTATAAATGTCTTTCTATTTATATAGATTCGTTGCCGGGGCTTTTGTACGGTTCGTCGCAAGAACTATACAAATACAGTGATTATCCTCATTTCAAAAAAACACTTTCCGATTTGCTCAATGATGTTACGGGTCTTGATGAATTCAAACCCGATGTTTGGGATTATGCAAGAATTGTTCGATTAGATTTGAATCAGGATTATTATTTTTCGTCAAAGAGCAATGAAGAAAAATTCAGGGAATGGATTGGCAAGTTCAATATGCCATACGGAAAAGGCGTTGTTTATAATTCCGGCAAGAAAAACGGAACAAAATCGACCAACCTGACTTGTTACTCTAAAGATGAGCAGTTGAAAACGAAATATCGAAATTTTGAAAATCCGTACAGTCACAAATGTTTTTGCACAAGGGTTGAATTTCAGCTTAAAGCAAATTATTGGAAAAGCAACAAAATATATTTGCTTAACATTCTTTCAAACAACTGCGAAAAGAAAACATTTTTTGATATGATGGTCAACAAAATGAATATGAACGGAGCGATTATGAACAACGGTCAATTCTATTATTTCCTCAAAAAAATACAACAGGAAAAACGCAAGGACTTTGCAGAGAACATCAAAAAGTTTTATAACAAACTTTCAAAATCAGGATTTTCAAAAGCTAAAAAATTGCCGTCATATAAAAATTACATCAAATACACAACCGAATCAGGCAAAAATCCGATAAAAATCAGCGACTCGGTTTATAAGGAATTGGTCGAATTAAAAGATATATATTATAGTGAAAAAAATTGAAAGATATTTTGAAAAAAATAATGCAAAATCTTATTTTTAAAAAAATCGTTGTATTAATATAGTGAGGGGTATGAATTTTGCCCCCAAAACAAGAAAATTTGCAAAAAAAGCTTAAAAAATTGTGCAAAAAATTTTCTTTTTAAAAAATCGTTGTATTAATATAGCGAGGGGTGTAAAAATCGCCCCAAAAACAGCAAAGGAGTGGTGGATTTGCTTTGATAAAACTAAATATTCAAAACTAAATATTATAAAAAATAACAATTAAAAACAAAAATTAATTATATTAAATTTAAATATAGAAAGGACAGTTATATGAATAAATTTTACACTGTACGAGAAGTATCGGAAATCTTACATACAAATCGCAACACGGTTTACGATTTAATCAAGTCAGGAGAACTCAAGGCGGGCAAGATGGGCTCATTGAAGATTAAAGAAGACTGGTTAGATGAATATATTGAAAACAGCAGAATTGCATAATAAGGAGTGAACAGTATGGTTGATTCAATCAAAAAAAGAGTTAGGAAATTCAGCACAGGTAAGTGGGGATGGGAACTTGAATTCCCGTCTAACACCACAAAGAGAAACCGCAAAACAAAAAGCGGTTTTAAAACAAAAAGGGAAGCCGAGGAAGATGCCGTTCGAGCACTGAAATTATACGAAAATAATCCGAATTATATCAATACATCCGATATGAAATATTCGCAGGTGTTGGACTTATGGTACAACGAATACTGTTTGATAAATCATAAAGAAAGCACCTGCGTATCTTACAAGAAAAAGTTTCCAAAAATCAAAAAAGCTCTTGGTAATTTAAATGTTACTAAAATAACCACTTTGGATGTTCAAAAATTTATCAATCAGCTTGCAAGAGAAAGAGTTTCAAGAAATTCCATTGTATGCTACAAAGGAATGATTACCAATTCGCTTGATTATGCGATTGTGACATTAAATATCATCAGCGAAAACAAAGCAAAAAACGCAAAGCTTCCTTCCAAACGAGGCGAACTGTCGCAAATGGGAAACAGCCACCCGAATGTTTTGCTTGGACAAACTGAAGTGGAAAGAATACTTAAAAGATTTCCCGAGGGCACAACGGCACACATTCCGCTTGTTATGTGTTACAGGCTCGGATTGCGAAGAGGCGAAGCGTTCGGTGTTGTTTGGGAAGATATAGATTTTTCAAATGAAGTCATCCATATCAGAAGACAGCTTCAGTACAGTGAAGTCAAAAAAGAATGGTATTGCACAAAGCCAAAATACGAATCTGAAAGGGTTATCCCGTTGGACGCAAAAACTTTGGATTTGCTTAAAAGGACAAAGAAGCTTCAAGACAACAACAGGGAAGCGTTCAAAAAAAGATATAACGAATATTATTTTGATGAGAACCTAAATATTTCGCTTGATGACAAATCAAAAGGTATGACCCCGGCACACTTTGTGAATGTAAGAGCGGACGGAGCACTTATCACTTCAAACATTTGCATGCACATTACAGAAGTAGTAAAAACCGAATTGGGCATTAAAGATTTTACGATGCATTCATTAAGACATACAAATTCAACTTTGTTGACGCAAAGCGGAGTAGACATCAAAGCCGTTCAAGAACGACTTGGACACAAGAACATTAACGAAACGCTGAATATATACACCCATTGCTCACAGGAGATGATAGATAAGAGCAGAATAATCGCCAACGACATTTTTAAATAAAAAACGCTTGGGAAAGGAATCCCAAGCGTAATTTTACAATTTATTTTGACGAATTTTTGGCGAATATCCAATTTTTCATCAAATTTTTGCGGTTGCGTCAAGACTGTTGAAAGTCCTGAAACCCTTTATTAGAGAGCCTCTGCAACTGCAACTGCGCAAGCTACGGTAGCACCAACCATTGGGTTGTTACCCATACCGATGAGTCCCATCATTTCTACGTGAGCAGGAACTGATGATGAGCCTGCGAACTGTGCGT
>CALZHV010000066.1 GCA_945787485.1 uncultured Lachnospiraceae bacterium | reverse complement strand
GATGGAAAGCATTCCTGAGGCAGATGTGGTAATAACAAATCCGACTCATTACGCGGTGGCACTGAAATATGATAATACTGTTAGTCAGGCACCTGTCGTTACGGCAAAGGGTGCGGATTATCTTGCACAAAAGATAAAAGAAATAGCAAAAGAAAATGATGTTGAAATAGTTGAAAATAAACCTTTAGCAAGAATGCTTTATGCAAATGTTGATTTAGGGAACGAAATACCTGTTGAATTATATGAATCCGTTGCTGAAGTATTAGGTTATGTTTATAGAATAAAAAACAAAGTAAGTTAAAAATACTAAAAATTAATTTGGCTTATCGGTAATATGACTGATGATTTTCTACCGTGTGAAAGCCATAATATTGATAAATTATTTGCAGTTGAAAGGAGGAAGGAATAAATGAAGAAAAATGATTTGTTTTTAGGCATATATCTTTTGGCTGCAATTATTTTCTTTATTATTCCAATTAAGTCATGGCTTCTTGACTTTCTTATCCTCTTTAATATTACTATGGCACTTGTGATTGTTTTTAATTGCCTTTTTGCAAAAGAAACATTACAAATGTCAGGATTCCCGACACTTTTGCTTTTTACTACAATATTTAGAATTTCTTTAAATGTTTCCTCGACGAGATTGATTTTATCTACAGGTGATCCCGGTAGGGTTGTTGAAGTATTCGGTTCATTTGTCGGTGGTGGTAATCTTGTAATTGGAGCAATTATCTTTATTGTTCTCATTATTGTTCAGATGATGGTAGTCAACAAAGGTTCTGAGCGTGTATCTGAAGTAACAGCAAGATTTACGCTTGATGCCATGCCCGGTAAGCAGATGGCTATTGATGCTGATTTGAATACGGGAGCAATCACAGATCAGCAGGCGGCAGAACGTAGAGAGAAGATACAGGAAGAATCAGCATTCTTTGGAGCGATGGATGGTGCTACAAAGTACGTAAAGGGAGATGCGACTGCCGGTCTTATTATTACTTTGATAAATGTTGTAGGTGGACTTATTATGGGAATGACTTCCATGGGTTTGTCACTTACTGAAGCATTAAACAAGTATGTTATATTAACTATAGGTGATGGTCTTGTATCTCAGATTCCATCAATGCTTATCTCTTTGTCAACCGGTATTTTGGTTACGAAGGCTTCAAAGGAAGAAAATATTGGAGATATTCTTGTCGGACAATTGTTTAGTATTCCAAAAGTACTGCTTATGGTTGGTATTACAATGCTTGGACTTGGAATATTTACACCTTTGAATTTCTTCTTCTGTGCAGTATATGGTATAATTTGTATTGTATTATCCTATGCAATTAAAGGAAAGAAAGCAGAGTCGGATATATCAGAAGAAGTTGCTGAAGAAGAAGTGCAGGCAGATGAAGTTAGACGTCATGAAAATGTCAATTCTTTACTGCAGGTTGACCCTATTGAACTCGAATTTGGATATGGTATAATACCATTAGCTGATGTAAATCAAGGTGGTGATTTGCTTGATCGTGTTGTTATGATTCGTCGACAGATTGCACTTGAGCTTGGTGCTGTAGTGCCAATTATCAGATTAAGAGATAATATTCAGTTAAATCCTAATCAATATATTATTAAAATAAAGGGTATACAGGTAAGCGAAGGTGAAATATTATTTGATCATTATATGGCAATGAACCCGGGCTATGTAGAAGACGAAATTACAGGTATTCCGACGCTTGAGCCTGCGTTCCATCTTGAAGCAATGTGGATAACGGAGTCGCAAAGAGAAAGAGCTGAGTCTTTAGGATATACAGTTGTTGACCCGCCTTCTATTATTGCAACTCATTTGACAGAGGTTATAAAGCAGCATCTCGATGAATTGCTTACAAGACAGGATGTTCAAAACCTTATCGAAAATATTAAAGAGAATAATAAAACACTTGTTGATGAGCTTGTACCTAAGCTACTTGGAGTTGGTGATATTCAGAAGGTTTTACAGAATCTCTTAAGAGAAGGAATATCAATAAGAGATTTAGTTACAATTTTTGAGACGTTAGCTGATTATGCAGCGACAAGCAGAGACACGGATATTTTAACCGAATATGTAAGGCAGGGCTTAAAGAGAGCAATTTCTAATAAATATTTTGCTGATGAGGAAACGACAACAGTAGTTACACTCGACCCTAAAATTGAACAGCTTATTATGAGTTCTATAAAGCAGACGGAGCAGGGCGCTTATATAGCGCTTGATCCAAATGACACAAAGAAGATATTAAAAGCAACAGAGATAGAAATTAAAAAGCTTGAAGAAAAAGGGCAGAGTCCGATTATTATTACGTCTCCAATCGTAAGAATGTATTTTAAGAAGCTTACGAGTGATTATATAAGAGATTTGATAGTAATATCATATAACGAAATTGATTCAGATATAGAGTTAAAATCTGTAGGAGTAGTGAGTATAGATGAACATTAAGAAATATAAAGCAACAACAGAAAATGAAGCAATTTTGATGGCTAAAGAAGAACTTGGTCCCGAGGCAATTGTTTTAAATATTAAAACTATTAAACCAAAGGGACTGTTTAAGCTGTTTAAAAAAAGTAGTGTTGAGCTTACTGCTGCAGTAGATGAAAATATTATTACTAATCCAAAAACTAAGACTGAGATAAATAAAGCTGATTCGGACAAAAAACGTGAGGAAGCAGTTGAGTTTGGAAAAGGTTTTGCCAAAGATTCTTCAGACAAGGAAGATCAAAAGGCGCAAAGCGCAATCGAAGAAAAAATAAATATATTGTCTAAATTGTTAGAACAGCAGATGACCGCTACAGAAAAAACAGAAGAAAAAAATACAGCTTTATCAGGTAGTACAGGTGATGAAGGTAAAGCAGATATAAATAACGAAGAAAAAGTTGCTTCAAGCTCAAATAAAATAGTTGGATTGATAAAAGCTAAGCTGATTGAAAATGAAGTCAGTGAAAAAAATATTGATTCAATATTGGAAGAAGTGAATAATATCGATGAAAAACAGCCTTTAGATAATGTTCTGGCTAATATATATCAGAAGATTGTTCTTAAATTAGGAGAAATAAAGCCTTTAAAAGCCGGAGAAAATAAGCCGAAAATTGTATTTTTTGTCGGAAATACAGGTGTAGGTAAGACTACAACTATGGCTAAGCTTGCTTCGAAATATAAGCTTGAAGATAAAATGAATGTGGCAATGGTTTCGGTAGACACATACAGAATAGCAGCTATTGATCAGATGAAGACATATGCAGGTATTTTGAATGTTCCGGGGGAAGTAGTATATACTCCGGAAGAGATGAAAAATCTTGTTGAAAAATACAAGGATTATGATTTGATATTTGTCGATACGGCAGGAAGATCACATAAGAATGAAGAGCAGAAAAACGATTTAAATTCAATAATAGAATCTGTTGAGGATTATGAAAAAGAAATATATCTTGTTCTTAGTGTGGCAACGAAATATAAGGATTTACTTAATATTGCAGAAACATACGGAGAGTTGTTTGATTACAAGCTGATATTTACTAAGCTTGATGAAACAAAAGAAATAGGTACTATTCTTAATTTGAAACTTGATACAGGAAAAGATCTCTCATATGTTACATGGGGACAAAATGTTCCTGATGATATAGGAGTTGTTAATCCTCAAATAATTGCAAAAAAACTTTTAGGAGGTGCAGATTAATATGGATCAAGCCTCTAGGTTAAGACAACTGGTACAGTCTGAAAACAAAATGCCGACATCAAGGGTTATCACTGTTACAAGCGGTAAAGGTGGTGTCGGAAAAACAACAATGTCTGTAAATCTTGCATTAGAGATGGTTAAAAAAGGGAAAAAGGTAGTGATTCTCGATGCCGATTTTGGACTGGCAAATGTAGAAGTAATGTTAGGAATCAGACCTAAGTATAATTTGCTTGATTTGATTCATAACAATTTAAAAATTTCAGATATAATCACAACAGGACCTAATGGGATAGGTTTTATTTCGGGTGGTTCGGGTGTATCTGAGCTCGCGGATTTAGATAATGTAAAAATTCGTTTGCTTATTAACAAATTAATTGAACTTGATAACATGTACGATGTTGTTATAATTGATACAGGTGCGGGTATTACAGATTCAGTTATGGAATTTGTAATGGTGAGTCCGGAGGTGTTGCTTGTTGTTACGCCTGAGCCTACTTCGATTACAGATGCATATTCCTTGCTGAAGGTTTTGAGAAGAAGAAAAGATTTTAATCCTATATATAAGAATATATATGTTATTGCAAATCGAGTTGAAGACGATAATGAAGGACTGGAAATATATAGTAAAATCAATACAGTTTCTTCAAAATTTTTAAATACAAATCTTAAATACTTAGGAGCCGTCATACAGGATAAAAATGCTTCTATGGCAGTCATTGAGCAAAAACCTATTGTCATGTCATTTCCTAATAGTGTTTCTGCAAAATGTATAGGAGAATTAACATCAAAATTAGTAAATGATGGTGATGAAAATGTAAAGGAAAAAGAAGGAATAGCAAAGCTGTTTTTGGATTTTATAAGGTCTAAGAGAAAAACAAAATTATAACAAAGGGAGATAAACCGGATGGGAATATCAATAGGTAATAAAATTGAATTGGTTCATTTAAATCAGATTATCAGAAATGAACAAAATAAGAAAGTGTATGTCAGCAAGATTTATGATATCATGCCCGGAAATATGCTTCAGATTGCTATGCCTATTTATGAAGGAAAGATTGTACCTTTAAGTGTTGATGAAAAATATTCGGCATGCTTTTATACTGAAAAAGGATTGTTACAATGTAATGTATTGATAACATCAAGATATAAAAGCGGAAATCTGTTTTTTCTCGAAGTACTCATGATAAATGACTTAGCAAAGGTACAAAGAAGAGAATTTTATAGATATAAATGCAGATTAGAAGGAAAAATAAGAATTGTATCAGATGAAGAATTTAATATCGGAAGGTATACAATCGAAGATATACCGGAAAATGATTTGCCATGCGATGATGTCATTATTATTGATATAAGCGGTGGAGGTGCGCGTATTTTTTCCAAGAAACATATTGATAAAAATGAGGTAATAAAACTTAGATTTCAGGCATCTATTCCTGATGAAATTTTTTGTTTTAATCTTTATGGAAGAATATTGAGCAGTGTCCAGTCAAGAACAAATAACAGCCTGTATGAACAAAGAATTGAATTTATGAAAATTTCTCAGGAAGAAAGAGATAAAATAATAAAATATATATTTGAAAATGAGCGAATTGCAAGAGCAAAGGGGTCAGGGATGAAATGATAAAAAAAGTAATGGTTGTAGATGACTCTGCACTTATGAGAAGAGCGGTGTCTGATATAATAAATTCGACAAATAAATATCATGTAGAATTTTTGGCTGCCAATGGTCTTGAGGCGATAGAAATTATCGATAATAATCAGGATATAGATGTTATTTTAAGTGATTTAAATATGCCTGAAATGGACGGATTGGATTTGTTAAGGCATATTGTAAATAACAATATCCCTATACCGTTTATCATGTTCAGCTCCGATACAGAAATAAAAAATACTATTACTGCATTGGAACTTGGTGCTATTGATTTTGTAAAAAAACCTGATGTTATGTATAAGGATTCGGAATTTGCATTCAAAAATAAATTATTAAATGCTGTACGTATTGCTTCCATATACAAAAATAAGTGTGATTACAAAAAAGTGGCTTCACTTAAAAGTGATTTAATAAATAAGAATAATCAGACTCAAAACTCAAATAAAGAACCTAAACAAACAGTAATGGCCGGTGATAAAGTTGTCGCCTTGGCGTGTTCTACAGGAGGACCTAAGGCTTTACAGTATGTAATTCCAAAACTTCCTGCAAATCTTGCAGCGCCTGTCGTAATTGTTCAGCATATGCCGGCAGGTTTTACGGAATCTTTGGCACAAAGACTTGATTCCTTGAGTGAAGTGAATGTAAAGGAAGCCAAAGACGGTGAAATTCTACAAAAAGGTGTTGTATATATTGCAAAGGGTGGAACACATTTAACCATTATTGAAGGAAAAATAAAATTTAATGATGAACCACCGGTGGTTGGTTTAAAACCATGTGCAAATCTTATGTATGAGAGCCTCATAGAACAGTCATACGATGAAATAATATGCGTTGTTCTGACTGGTATGGGAGCGGATGGAACAAGTGGAATAAAGAACTTAAAAAAAGCGGGAAAAAATATTTATGTTATATCGCAGGATGAACATTCAAGTACGGTTTACGGTATGCCAAAGGTTGTATTTGAGAATGGATTATCCGACATGGTATGCGACATAAATGATATTGCAGCCGCAATTGTGAAGAAAGTAGGGGTGTTATAATGGATTTAAGTCAGTATTTAGAGATATTTATCGACGAGACAAAAGAACATTTACAAAATCTAAATGAGCAGGTGCTTATTCTTGAGGCTGAGCCTGAGAATATTGACACTGTCAATGAAATATTCCGTGCAGCACATTCTTTAAAGGGAATGGCAGGAACAATGGGATATAAGAGAATGCAAAGACTTACTCATGATATGGAAAATGTGTTCTCTGAAATTAGAAATGGTAAAATGAATGTTGATGCGGACATGGTTGATATTGTGTTCAAGTGCCTTGATGCCATAGAAGGGTATTTAAATTGTATAATTGAGACTTCTGATGAAGGTACTGAAGACAATGAAGAATTGATTGAGCTTTTGAATGCTACTATGGAAAATAGTCATTCAGATGGGTCAGAAGAACAACAAAAAGAAGCTGCCCCTAAGGTTGCCGCCGGTTCTGAGGAAAGAAAAAAATATAAAAATATTACAATACTTGACTATGAAAAAAATGCTATGCTTGAGGCAAAGCAAAAAGGATTGAATGTATTTGCGACAACTGTATATATTCAGGAAAGCTGTCTGTTAAAGGCAGCCAGAGCATTTCTAGTTTTTAAAGGACTTGAGGGTAAGGGTGAGATAATTAAATCAGTTCCTAGTGTTCAGGATATTGAAGATGAAAAATTTGAATTTGATTTTTCAATGTTTATTATTACAGAAAAATCAATAGAAGAAATAAAGAAAATAATAGAAAATGTATCCGAAATAGAAGAAGCGGTTATAGAACAGTTTGAAATACCGACAGAGGTTCAGGATTCAACACCTAAGAATGACAAAGCTGAAAAAGAAGAAAAGAAAACAGGTAAAGAAAACGATGAAAAGGCTGAGAAGAAGAGTAATTCAAAGGCGGTAAGTAAACCTGTAGTAAACAGATCCGTTCGTGTTGATATTGAGAAGTTAGATGATCTTATGAACCTTGTTTCAGAGCTTATTATTGCGAAGAACGGTCTTGTTTCTGTTTCAGGAGGTTCTGCTATACAGCAGGATCAGACATTTAATGATCAAATTGAATACCTTGAGAGAATTACAACTAATTTACATGAATCTGTTATGAAAGTTCGAATGGTTCCTATAGAAAGTGTTGTAAACAGATTCCCAAGAATGATAAGAGACTTGTCAAAGAAGCTTAACAAAGAAATGGAACTTATTATGACAGGTGAAGACACAGAACTTGACAGAACGGTTATCGACGAAATAGGCGATCCATTAATGCATATGTTAAGAAATGCTGCTGACCATGGTTTAGAGCCGACTATTGAAAGATTGAAAATCGGAAAACCACAGGTGGGTACTATCAGGCTTGATGCATATCAGGATGGTAACAATGTAACTATTGAAGTAAGCGATGATGGTGCAGGCGTTGACGTTGAGAAGATTAAGAGAAAAGCTATAGAAAAGGGCACAATAACAGAGGAACAGGCTGAATATATGTCAGAAAAGGAAGCTGTTGATTTGTTATTCCAGCCGGCATTTTCAACTGCAGAAAAGATTTCTGATGTATCAGGACGTGGTGTAGGTCTTGATGTTGTTAAAAATAAGATTGAAGGTCTTGGCGGAGATGTTGAAGTTGTAACAAAGCTTGGAGAGGGAACAACATTTATTGTCAGATTACCTCTTACTCTTGCAATTATACAGGCACTTATGGTTGATGTTTGCGGTGAAAAATATGCATTGCCACTTAATTCAATTGTAACACTCGAAGAGATTATGCCGGAAGATATCAGGTATGTACATACAAAGGAAGTTATCAATTTAAGAGGACAGGTAATTCCTCTTATAAGACTTAATGAAGTTCTTGATATTGAACCTGTTGAAAGTGAAGATAGCAATGAAGAGCTTGACGGCTTAATTGTTGTTATAGTAAAGAAGGGTGATAAGCAGGCAGGACTTGTTATTGACAGACTTCTTGGACAGCAGGAAATAGTAATCAAGCCACTTGGAAAGTATATCAGAGTTCCTAAGCTTATAAGTGGGGCTACAATACTTGGTAACGGCGAAGTTGCACTTATTATAGATTCAAATACATTGGTATAATGGGGGTGTAATGATGGATACAAATGCAAGCATAAATGATATGAAACAATATATAATTCTTAGATTTGATGATGAGCAATATGGTATAGATATTTCTTATATTGATAATATTGTAAGATTACAGCCTATTACCAGAGTACCTCATACACAGTCATTTTTCCTCGGAATAATAAATCTTAGAGGTGAAATTATTCCGGTTATGAGTATGAGAAGAAAATTTGAATTGCCGGAAAAAGAAAATACTAATGCGACAAGAATACTTATAATAAAAGTAGACGGAAATAAGATAGGTATACTTGTGGATGAAGTAAGGGAAGTGGTAACACTTACTGATGCAGATATAGAAAAAGTTTCATCTGATTCAAATGATATGAGAACATATCTTACGGGTGTAGGAAAATATAATGACTCTTTAATTTCATTGTTAAATATTGCAGGTCTAATAACAGATATTGAAAGTGAATTTTAGGAGAGCACTATATGGAGAAGAAAAATGATAATATTTCTGAAAATGTAAGAAATGCGTTGACAGAATTGGGGAATATAGGTGCCGGAAATGCAGCAACAGCTATGTCTGTTATGCTGGAATCCAAATTGACAATAAGTACTCCGCAGGTGGAATTGTATGAATTTAATGAGTTAGAAGAAATATTAGGATTTGCGGAAGATACGGTTGTTGGAGTTTTAAGCTTAATTGAAGGTGATATGCAGTCAATGTTACTTTTCGTATTAGGGGTTGAAGATGCGGAGCAGCTTGTAAAAACTCTTTTAAATCAGGAAGTTGATTGGCATTCCGAAATGGGAATTTCAGCTATAAAAGAGGTGGCTAATATTTTGATAGGATCATATGTGGCATCATTGGAAATGCTGTCAGGTTTGAACCTTAGATATGCTGTTCCACAAATTTGTATTGATATGGCCGGCTCGATACTTAGTGTACCTTGCATAGAGTTTGGAAAGGTCAGTGACAAGGCGTTGCTGATTAATTCACAATTCAAAGTAGGACAAAAAGAAATAAATGGATATATAATGATGGTATCAGAAGTCCATTCATTTGATGTGTTATTGACCAAACTCGGAATTGGAGGCATCGATGGCTGATACAATTCGAGTTGGAATAGCAGATATGAAGTTATGTACTGCACCGGACAAGATAACAACAATTGGTCTGGGCTCGTGTATAGGTATTGTATTATACAGCAATACGTCAAATACTGCGGGTTTGCTGCATATTATGCTTCCGGATAGCACAAAAATCAGACAGAATGAGAATAAATATAAATTTGCAGATACAGGAATTGATGAGCTTGTAAAAAGCCTTGAGCAAAAAGGTATAAACAGGAGTATGCTAAAGGCAAAGATAGCAGGCGGAGCTAAGATGTTCCAGTTTTCCAATAATTCTGATATTGGAAATATAGGAGATAAAAATATACAGGCTGTAAAGGAAAAGCTTGATAGCTATGGTATTAAGATTGTATCTGAAGATGTAGGGCTTAATTATGGTAGAACTATAATATTTGACCCGGAAACAAAGGAACTTACGGTTGTAACCGCCGGTAAGAATTCGCATATTATATGAAGGTTTCCTTTATGAGGTGAGCAGATTGGATTTTAATGAAAAATGTAAAAATGCAAGAGCATTTGTAGTATTACTTGCAGCATTAATTGCATTAATACTTAATATAAAATATAACCGAATGCTTATACAATCGTTGTTGATTGTTATTGTTGTAATTATCATTTTTTATATTATATGTACAATAGCAATAAAAATAATCGATAAGGTCAGAAAAATGGAGCCTAAAAATAAAATAAATGTGGAAGATGCACCTTCGGATAACAGTGAAGAAAATGCAGAAGCTTCACAAGATAATGTATCTGATAAATAATCAGAGTCAGTGAACAAAGGGGATTAATATGGCAATATTAGATAATAAGGAAAGACTTTGGATAGAATATAATCATTCAAAATCTTCTGTTATAAGAG
>CALZHV010000065.1 GCA_945787485.1 uncultured Lachnospiraceae bacterium | reverse complement strand
TATTATCGCAGGCGGTGGTTCTGCTTATATCCACGCTACAAAGAAGGTTGCAGCTTTGGCTGATACTCTTGAAGGTGATGAAAAGACAGGTGCAATGATTATATGCAAGGCAATGGAAGCTCCGCTTAACCATATTGCAGCAAATGCAGGTCTTGAGGGTGCAGTAATCATCAACAAGATTAAAGAATCAGAAGTCGGCGTTGGCTTCGATGCTTTCAAGGAAGAATATGTAAATATGATTGAAGCAGGTATAATCGATCCTGTTAAGGTTACAAGAAGTGCACTTCAAAATGCAACATCTGTTGCTTCAACATTGCTTACAACAGAGTCAGTAGTTGCTGATATTAAGGAAGATATTCCTGCTATGCCGGCAGGTGGCATGGGTGGCGGAATGGGCATGATGTAATACGTCATTTTTCCGTGTGAAATAAAGAATAAAAGAATAATAAAAAAGATAAAGCGTCTAATTTATGATTAGGCGCTTTTTTTGCATAAATGATTTACTCCATTTATTTTTCATATTAATTGAATTATTTATGTAAAAAATGATATAATAAAAAAGATTATGAATTATTGGAGGTGCTCTATGAGTGATTTTTCAGATGTTCAAAATATTATTGATATGCTTGATAATATGACAGAGTCAGGT
Source organism: uncultured Lachnospiraceae bacterium (assembly GCA_945787485.1). Classification (GTDB taxonomy): domain Bacteria; phylum Bacillota; class Clostridia; order Lachnospirales; family Lachnospiraceae; genus Coprococcus_C. Next base: position 9,947 of record CALZHV010000065.1, on the reverse strand, counting down.
GTTGGGAGAATTAAGGTTAAAGTTACAGATGATGTGGAAAAAGGACAGGTAAGAGAAAATTATCATCATGGCAGATGTGATGTAGGTAGTCCGTTTGCGACAGGATGTATACCAAATTTTGAGGAACAGGATAGCTAGGAGAAAAAGATGTACACTTATGACAAGAAAGTTTTGTTTTCAGATATAGATTCAAATTCAAATATGTCGGTAAGAGCTTTATTAGATGCCATGCAGGATTGCGTAAACATAAATTCTGAGTCGATTGGAAAAGGAATTGAATATATGAAACAATCCAAAAGGGCATGGTTTGCAATAGGTTGGAATATTCATATAAACAGATATCCTCATGTCTTTGAGAATATAACAGTTAAAACATGGCCATACGGATTTGCTTCTTCAATGGGGTTTAGAAATGTAATTATTACAGACGAGGAAGGAAATGACATTGTTTGCGCAGATTCAATCTGGACTTTAGTTGATGCAAACCAGGGAAAACCTATCAGAATCGAAGAACAGGATTATGAAGGCTATGATGTAGAACCGGAATATCCTATGGAAAAAAGCGGAAGAAAAATAAAATATCCAAAGGATATGGAAAAGGCCGCAGAATACACTGTAAGAAAATGCGACATAGATTTTAACGGACATATGACAAATGCGAAATATATTGAACTCGCAAATGAGTACATTGAATATGACGATTCAATTAGACAAATAAGGGTGGAATACAAGCAACAGGCAAAATACAATGAGACTCTCGTAGTTGAAACATGTCTTGAAATAACGGAAGATAATAAAAATAAGAAAATAATTAAAATATGTGGTCTTGAAAAAGCAGATATTAAGGCTGTAGTTGAGTTTGTTTTAAATTAAATGCAAATGAATATTTGTAAAGGTAACGCTTATGGATAATAAAAATTTTGATATTAAACTTGATAAAAACATTATAGATAATATGATAGAGTGTGCTTTTGCTGCACGAAAGAATGCATATGCACCATATTCGAATTATAAGGTTGGGGCATGCATTCTGGCAAAAAAAACTATCGAAGATAATCCGTTTGACACAATAACGGCAGGTGGTGAAAGCTATTGTCTGATTGGCGGATGCAATATAGAAAATGCGGCATATTCACCGGGCAATTGTGCGGAGAGAACGGCAATATTTAAATCCGTAAGTTATGGTCTTAAAGAATTTTGTGCGATAGTTATTGTTGCAGGCAAGGATGATGCAGTACATGATTATGTATCGCCATGTGGTGTTTGCAGACAGGTTTTAAGAGAATTTGTAAATCCGGAAAGTTTTGTGGTTATTATGGCAAAGAGTAAAGACGATTATAAAGTGATGAGCTTGGAGAAACTGTTGCCTTTAAGCTTTGGTCCTGAAAATTTAATGTAATAGTGGAGGCTGAAATGAGTTTAAGTGATATAAATGGATATAGTGTAATTGAAGAAAAGAAATTACCTGAGGTAAACGGTGTAGGTTATGTACTAAGTCATGACAAAACAAAAGCAAGAGTTATGATTATTGAAAATGATGATACAAACAAAGTATTTACAATTGGATTTCGTACACCACCTAAGGATGATACAGGTGTTCCGCACATAATGGAACATTCGGTATTGTGTGGCTCAAAGAAATTTCCTGTAAAGGACCCGTTTGTTGAGCTTTGTAAAGGTTCATTAAATACATTTTTAAATGCTATGACATATTCGGATAAAACTGTTTATCCGGTTGCCAGCCTTAACAAAAAGGATTTTCATAACCTTATGCATGTTTATCTTGATGCAGTTTTTTATCCTAATATATATGAGAGAGAAGAAATCATGATGCAGGAAGGCTGGCATTATGAATATGATGAGGAAACAGATGAGCTTAAATACAATGGTGTAGTATTTAATGAGATGAAGGGTGTTTATTCTTCTGCTGAACAGCAACTGTACAGAGAAATAGAGGCATCACTTTTGCCTGATACCATATATGGATTTGAGTCAGGCGGTGACCCTGTAAAAATACCTGATTTGACGAGAGAAAAGTTTATAGAATTTCATCAGACATATTATCATCCGAGTAATTCATATATATACCTTTATGGTGATATGGATGTTAAAGAAGAACTTGAGTTTATAGATAAAGAGTATTTGAGTGCATACGATTATAAGGAAATAGATTCTGCTATTCAAGAACAGAAATTCTTTGATAAGCCGGTTTATAAAAATGCATTTTATTCATTAGCTGATGCGGACGAGGAAAAAGAAAATACATATCTTACTTACAATGTCCTTGTAGGAAAGAGTACGGATAAAAAGCTATGTACGGCTATGGCAGTTTTAGAAAGAGCAATCATTGCTGCACCTGGGGCACCAATTAAAAAAGCTCTCATAGATGCAAAAATAGGAAAGGATGTTTTTTCGTCATATGATGACGGAATAAATCAGCCTACATTTTCTATTATTGCCAAAAATGCAAACGATGAAGATGAAGAAAACTTTATAAATACAATAAATGACGTATTGCGTAATCTTGTAGAAAACGGCATAGATAAAAAGTCATTAAAGGCAGCCATTAATATGTTTGAATTTAAGCATAAGGAAGGAGATTATTCAAGATATCCAAAGGGACTTATGCTTGGTCTTAATGCTTTTGGTACATGGTTGTATGATGATAATGCAGCACTTGATTTATTTTCTTTAAATGAAGTTTTTGAGGAACTTAAAACGGAAATAGAAACAGGATATTTTGAAAAACTGATAAAAGAATATCTTCTTGAAAATAATCATAAAACGTATGTTAAGCTTTCACCGAAAAGAGGATTGAATGAGCTTAAGGAAGAAGAAGAAAAGAAAAAACTTGCTGATTTTAAAGCAACACTTTCAGAAAATGAAATAAAAGAAATTATAGATAAAGCCAAACATTTAGAGGAATACCAGGAGGCAGAGGATGGAGAGGAAGAATTAAAAACCATTCCTATGCTGGAGATATCCGATATCGAAAGAAAAGCAAGAAAGCTAAATAACCAATTTTGTGATATTGAAATGGTAAAAGTTGTAAGTCATAATATTTTTACAAATGGTATAAGCTATCTGAATCTCGATTTTGATGTCACAGATATAAGTTATAAAAAATATCCGGTAATTGCGCTTCTTACGGAAATATTTAAAAATATTGATACAGCAAATTACAGCTACAATGATTTATCAAGTGAGATAAACATATATACAGGCGGAATAGGTTTTGTTACTTCAATAATTAATAAAAAGGAATGTGACGATTATGCACTTCATTTTGTAGTGAGTGCAAAGATGCTTCATGAAAATGTTGATAAAGCTATGGAGATTATAGATGAGATACTTTTTACAACAAAGCTTGATGATAAAAAGAGACTCAAAGAAATTATTTCAGAGACAAGGACTTATTTGAAAAATGGACTTGTTTCATCCGGACATCTTACTGCTGCTGAAAGGGCCGTATCTTACATTTCTCCTATTGGAGTTGTAAAGGAGCTTACGGAAGGTATAGAGTACTATAAGTACCTTTCTATGCTTGATGATGATTTTGATAATCAATACGAGAATCTTGTATCAGAATTAAAGACGGTTTTAGGAGAGATTTTAAGAAGAGATGCATTGATAGTTAATTACACTTCTGATAAAAATCCGGAGGAAATACTGTACAAGTCACTCACTGCTTTTTCTAAAAAGTTATCAACAAGACTTGAGTTTGATAGGGAAAAGATAGAGGTTAATAAATTAAATGAGGGCTTTAAAACTGCAAGTCAGGTTCAGTATGTAGCAACTGCAGGAAACTTTATAAAAGAGGGACTTAAATATACAGGTGCACTGTCAGTTCTTCAAGTGATTTTCTCGTATGATTATTTGTGGATAAATGTACGAGTTAAGGGTGGTGCATATGGTTCAATGTGCTCATTTAACAGAAGCGGAAATGTATATTTTACATCATACAGAGACCCTAATTTGATGGAAACATACAATATTTATAAAGAGGCAGCTTTGTATGTCGAACAGTTTAGTGCAAATGAAAGAGATATGACAAAATATATTATAGGCGCAATAGCAAAGCTTGACACACCGCTCACACCTTCGTCGGAAGGCTCATTCTATTTCCTGTCATATCTTATGGGTATTACGGATGAGGAACTACAGCAGACGAGAGAAGAAGTTCTTAATACTACAGTTTCAACAATAAGAAGTCTTGCTCCGCATGTAAAAGCAGCAACAAAGGGTGATGTAATATGTGCTGTTGGCGGAGAGACAAAGATTGAAGCCGCAAAAGATAATTTTAAAGAAGTACTCAGTGTATTTTAATGGAGAAAAATATGACTAATAATTATAAATCAGGTTTTGTTACAATTATCGGCAGACCAAATGTAGGCAAATCAACATTGATGAACAGACTTATAGGTCAAAAAATAGCGATTACAAGCAACAAGGCACAGACAACAAGAAACAGAATTCAGACTGTTTATACAGATGATGAAGCACAGATCATATTTCTAGACACACCGGGCATAAATAAGGCAAAAAATAAGCTTGGCGAATATATGATGAAGGTTGCTCATGATAATCTGAATGAAGTGGATGTTATAATGTGGATAGTTGAACCTACAACATTTATAGGTGCAGGAGAACGTCATATAATTGATGTGCTTCACAATACAAATAAACCTGTTGTACTTGTTATTAATAAAACCGATTCTGTAGAAGAAAAGGATATATTTGAAGCTATAAATACCTATAAGGAGGTGTTTGATTTCACTGATATTGTGCCTGTTTCTGCACTTAAGGGTAAAAATACAAACGAACTTATTGATACACTTAAAAAGCTGCTTCCGTACGGACCGATGTTTTATGATGAGGATACAATAACAGACCAGCCGGAAAGACAGATAGTTGCAGAATTGATAAGAGAACAGGCATTAAGACAGCTTGATAAAGAAATACCTCACGGGATTGCTGTTGTTATTGACCGTATGAAGGAAAGAAACAGCGGAGACATAATAGATATTGATGCTACGATAATATGTGAAAGAGATTCGCATAAGGGTATTATTATAGGTAAGCAGGGAGCCATGTTAAAAAGTATAGGAACAAAGGCACGTTACAGTATTGAAAATCTGTTAGATACAAAGGTTAATTTAAAACTTTGGGTAAAAGTAAAAAAAGATTGGCGTGACAGCGATACTTTATTAAAAAATTATGGATTCAGAGATGAAAACTAAAGTTGCAAATAAGAAATAAGGCTGTAAATAAGAAATAAGGTTCCATACAAAAAATGAAATTGTAAACAAGAATTAAGTTGCATAAGAAAATACAATAGTAATGTACAGAAAAATCTGGATTATATATTTTACGGAAAAGATGGTTAGTTAATTTGAAGGACGAAATTGTTTTAACCGGCATTGTGTTATATACTACGCAGACAAATGAATATGATAAGAGACTTGTGGTTCTTACAAGTGAACGAGGTAAAGTAACAATTTTTGCCAATGGAGCAAGGAGACCGAACAGTCCGTACAGGGCTGCAAGCCAGAGCTTTGTAATGGGAAAATTCACCGTGCTTGAAGGAAGGGATTCGTACAGGTTGATAAAGGTTGATGTAAGTGAATATTTTTCTGAAATATCGCTCGATATGCAAAAACTTTGCTATGCTTCATACTTTTGTGAATTTATGTCATATTACACAAGAGAGGGTGATTCGTGCAATAATAATCTTAATTTGCTCTATGTGACATTAAAGTCACTTGTGCAGGAGGGGATGGATTTGCAGCTTATCAGATATGTCTACGAGATTAAACTTATGGATATAGAAGGGCAGGGAATTCACGCTTATAGCTGTGTAAAATGCAACAAAAACGATAATTTGATATTTATTAGCGCTGAAGCAGGTGGATTGATTTGTGAAAAATGTGAAGGTAATGCAAAAAGAGTGAAAAGAATAAGCCCTACTGCAATTTATACAATACAATATGTTTTGTCTGCTCCGTTAACAAAACTATATAGTTTCAGACTTGATAAAAAAGCTTTAGAAGAATTATCTCAAATTGCAGATGATTTTAGAAATGAATATGTTGAAAAAAAATTCAAATCTATGGAAATTCTCGAGAGTTTAGCTTGAAATATTTACTAATTGTATGTAAAATGTTGTTTATCGTATTTTTATGTAATTTATGGCTGTAGAGTCAGGAGTTGGAGAAATTATGTTCTGTAACAGTATGCTTATGATTAAGAAAAAATTGACATTTGTCTGTTTTATTATTATGACAGCGATGCTTATGACAGCATGTAAGCTTATACCGGAAGATGTAATAGGTGATATTTCTACAAATACACTAATTATGAATGAAGACGGAAGTGTTAGAGAAATATGTTGTGATGATTTTTCGGGTGTTTCATTTGATTATTCAGGGTTGAAGAACAAGATTAAATCAGACGTTGCAGATTACTGTCAGTCATATGGAGAGGACAGTATTAAGCTTTTAAAATATAAAGAAGATGATGGGATAATAAAAGTTGCCTTGGATTATAAAAGTCTGGATGATTACAACAAATTCAATGGTACATCTTATCGCCTTGATGATGCATCAGAGATAAGTAAGCAAATGAAGCTTAAGGATAATCAGGGAAATGATATTACTGCAGGTGATATTATTCTTGATGGTTACAAAGTTATTTGTATTGACGGAAAATTAAGTCTTATCATAAATGGTGAGATTATGTATTATAACTCTCATGTTACATCAATTGATGGGAAGGATAAAGCTTTGCTTGATGGCGAAGGCTACGGAGTTATAATTTATAAATAAAGAAATGAGGATTTAAACATGGAAAAATCATTAGACAAAATTGTTTCATTGGCAAAAACAAGAGGATTTGTGTATCCGGGTTCAGAAATTTATGGTGGACTTGCAAATACATGGGATTACGGAAATCTTGGTGTTGAGCTGAAGAATAATGTAAAAAAGGCATGGTGGAAAAAATTTATTCAGGAAAATCCATACAATGTTGGTGTTGACTGTGCTATTCTTATGAATCCACAGACATGGGTTGCTTCAGGACATCTTGGCGGATTTGCCGATCCGCTTATGGACTGTAAGGAATGCCATGAAAGATTCAGAGCTGACAAGCTTATCGAGGATTACAATGAAGAAAATGGCATTACAGTTGAAGAGTCAATTGATGCATGGTCAAATGAGCAGATGGAAGCTTATGTAGAGGAAAAAAATATTTGTTGTCCAACATGCGGAAAGCACAATTTCACAGGTATCAGACAGTTTAATCTTATGTTTAAAACATTTCAGGGTGTAACAGAGGATGCAAAAAATACTGTTTATTTAAGACCTGAAACAGCACAGGGTATTTTTGTAAACTTCAAAAATGTACAAAGAACATCAAGAAAGAAAGTACCTTTTGGAATCGGACAGATTGGTAAGTCATTCAGAAATGAAATTACTCCGGGTAACTTTACATTTAGAACAAGAGAATTTGAACAGATGGAGCTTGAATTCTTCTGTAAGCCGGGAACAGACCTTGAATGGTTCACATATTGGAGACAGTTTTGTATAGATTGGTTAAAGGAGCTTGGCATAAAGGATGAAGAAATGCGTGCGAGAGACCATTCTCCTGAGGAGCTTTGCTTCTATAGTAAAGGTACTACAGATATCGAATTTTTATTCCCATTTGGTTGGGGAGAACTCTGGGGTATTGCTGACAGAACAGATTACGATTTGACACAGCATCAGAATACTTCAGGTGAACCTATGGAATATTTTGATGATGAAACAAAGGAAAAATATATTCCATACGTAATAGAGCCATCACTTGGTGCTGATAGAGTAACACTTGCTTTCCTTTGTGCAGCATATGATGAAGAAAATATCGGAACAGAAGACAAGCCGGATATGAGAACAGTTCTTCATTTCCATCCTGCACTTGCTCCTGTAAAGATAGGTGTGTTGCCATTGTCAAAGAAGCTTAATGAGGGAGCAGAGAAAATCTTCACTGAGCTTTCAAAAACATATAACTGTGAATTTGATGACAGAGGAAATATCGGTAAGAGATACAGAAGACAGGATGAGATTGGTACTCCTTTCTGCGTAACATACGATTTTGACTCAGAAGAAGATGGAGCAGTTACTGTTCGTGACAGAGATACGATGCAACAGGAAAGAATTAAGATAGAAGATCTTAAATCATATTTTGAGAAGAAATTTGAATATTAGTATTTTAAATATCAAAATCAGGGAGGAATTTTTTTCTCCCTTTTCTTTATGATTTTATCCGGGATTTTTGATATTATATTTAGAATTTGGCATGAGAAAACCATAAATATGAGCATTTGCGCATGGTGTTTGACAAATTGTAAAGTGAAGTTGGTAGTATGCAACAACAATATTTGATATAAAAACAGTGTTCGAACAAAAAATAATATGATGACAATGCAAGAATAGAACATTGAAGTTGTTGCGCGGGAGGAAAAAATATGATTTTAGCAGATAAGATTATTAATGAGAGAAAAAAGAACGGATGGTCTCAGGAAGAGCTTGCCGAAAAACTTTCGGTATCAAGACAGTCGGTATCTAAATGGGAGAGTGCACAGGCTATTCCTGATATGAAAAAAATTATTAAGATGTCAGAGTTATTTAATGTTTCTACAGATTATTTACTTAAGGATGAAATTGAGGCAGATGATATATCCGGTGTAATTAGTGAAGAAAAACCGGGTGACGATGTGATAAGAGTTTCTATAGAAGAAGCAAACGGGTTTCTTAACACAGTAAAAAGCAATATGAAAATGTTTACAAGTGCAATTGCTCTTTGCATTATGTCTCCGGTAACGCTGATTTTTTTAGCCGGATTATCAGAGGTTGAAAATTCTTTTGTGAGTGAAAATTTAGCAGGTATGATTGGACTGATTGTATTATTTCTTATGGTAGCTTGTGCAGTATATATGTTTATTGTATATGATTCCAGAATGAAACAGTACGAATATCTTAATAGTGAAATAATTGAAACTGAATATGGTGTGTCCGGTATGGTAAAAGAGAAGAAAAAAGATTATGCTTCTAAATATACAGGTAATATCGCACTTGGTGTCGTTTTATGTATAGTAAGCGTTATACCGTTATTGTCGGTAGGAATGTTGGAATTAGATGATTTTATTGTAATTACAATGCTTTGTGTTATGTTTGTATTGATAACATCTGGTACTGTATTGATTGTTGCTGCGGTAGTGACAAATTCAAGCTATGACAAGCTGCTTCAGGAAAATGAGTTTTCAAAAGACTCAAAGATTATAAAAAAGAAAGGTAATAATACATTAGGAACATGCTATTGGCTTGTTGTAACAGCAACATACCTTGCATGGAGCTTTATATCACGGGACTGGCACATAACCTGGATTGTATGGCCTGTTGCCGCAGTTTTATATGGTGTTTTTGATACCATTGTTCAATTGATTGGAAATAAAGAAAAATAAGATGTATTAGTTACGTAATATATACAAAATTACTATTTTTTTGAAAAATAATCATGATTTTATAGTAAAAAGTTTGAAAAATGGCTTTAATATTTGTATTTTATATGATATAATTTTTGACAGCGTGATGAGAAACATGCCATTGTTATCATTGCAAATAATACAAATACTTAGGAGGTATAAAACAGATGGCAAACAAGTGGGTATACACCTTCAAAGAAGGTAATATGTCTATGCGTAACTTACTTGGTGGTAAGGGCGCAAACCTTGCTGAGATGACTGAGATTGGTCTTCCAGTACCACAGGGATTTACAATCACAACAGAGGCTTGTACTCAATATTATGAGGATGGTCGTAAGATTAATGATGAGATCATGGCACAGGCTATGGAAGGTGTAGCTTGGATGGAAGAAGTTAACGGAAAGAAGTTTGGTGATCTTAAGAACCCATT
>CALZHV010000064.1 GCA_945787485.1 uncultured Lachnospiraceae bacterium | reverse complement strand
TGAGCGATATGTAACAATAACTCATATTTAAAATTATCAAATACAAAAGAATAAAAATATACAAAGGAGAAAAACTATGGATAAGTATTTTTGCAACCCTTGTGGCTATGAGTATGATCCGGAGAAAGGAGATCCGGAACACGGAATTGCTCCAGGTACAGCATTTAAAGACATCCCGGATGATTGGGTTTGCCCAAATTGTGGAGTAACAAAAGATATGTTCATGAGATGTATTGATAACTACAATTAATATCCTTACACCAAAACAAAAAAGGAGTTTTTTGACAATTCAAAAAACTCCTTTTTTATTTTCACAGCTTCTTCATCCAGCCTGTAACATATTCATATTGCTCCATCGAAATCATTTCACTTGAGAAACCTGCTTTCTCGAGAGTATCAATAATCCTATTTTTATCAAATGTGGATATTTTTTCTTTAACCTTGTCATTTTGTGAAGACATTTCAAACAAATGATTTATCTGTTCTTCATAATTTATTTTGGTTCTTAAAAGCTTATCCCTTTTTCTGTGTCTTTTTATAAACTGGCTATATTTTATTATAAGCCTGTCATTTGTATTTGATTTTTTATATATTATAAATATTTTTACATATTCTTTTCCTTTTGTTATCAATATAAAGGCAACAAAACCAAGTACCAAAAAAGCCATTATATAGCAGATAATTCTTACAATCTGACGTCCAAATGCTCCGGCATCAACATCAGTTTCTTCAATTTCAACACCTTCTCCCGAATCCTCCGTCATTATTTTGTCAAACATAGTCCAGAAATCCTGAGATTCTTCTTCGACCTCGCTTGTCGGTGTCACATCTACAACCTGCCAGCCTTTTATTGAATCATAAACCTCAACCCACGCATGTGCATCGGCATCCGTAACATTTACCTGAACAAGCGCTGCATTACCAATTATACTGTAACCGTCATAATAATCTTTATAATTGGTATCTTCAACAATTTCACCATTATTTATTATCTCATCAAAGCTTACTGCATAACCTTCAACATATCTTGCCGGAATTCCCATCTGACGATATATAAGCACTGCTGCGGATGCAAAATAAGAGCAAAATCCCTTCTGCTTGTCTTCAAGAAAATTATTTACAAAATCTTTTCCATAAGGCGTTTTACCTGGATTGATTGTATACTCCATATTATCTTGAAAATACTGTTTTACTGCTTCTATATTACTCTCGTCATCTCCTATAAATCCGATATTATCTATAATCTCCATAACGGCGTCACGATTTGCCTCAGGGACATACAAATCTGCCTCCGTATATGGTAAATCCTTATAATAATCAGCGGTAACGGTTGTATTGTTTCCTGCAAGCGACGGATAAAACTCATATTTTTTGTAGCCATATTTATCATCTTCAACACTTTTTGTATAATATGGACTGTACAATTGCGCAGGGTTTACTCCTACATTTTTTATCATCATATAACCCCGACCAGAAAATACATCATTTGCCTCATACATTTCCTTATATGCATCAGCTTCCGCAGTTTCCGCTGTATAATTATCCTTATTTTCAATAGCCGTCCAGTAATTGTCATAAGGATTATATGTCACACCTGTAAAATTTTTAAGATAAATCGTTTCCAAATCATACGGTGCAACTCTTACAACAAGGTCTGTTCCATGGTCAAGGTGTACACTTCCGGTTTTTCCCAGAACTCCACCGTTAATTCCACCGACATCATCACTCATTTTAAAGAATCCTGACACACCTTCTGTTAATGCAATACTGACTGCTGCCATCGATAATTCTTTATATTTGTTTGCTTTATAACCGACATTAAATGTTTCCTTAGGTCTAAATGAAGAAACTGCAATAATCGCGGCAATAATAAATATGCAAACCGTAATCCCGGTCTGTAAAAAACCTTTAGCATCATAAACATATTCAAATTCTCCAAGCTTTTTCTTAGACAATTTCTTCTTTTGTTTAAAAGCCTCATCAGTTCTTCTTACGGATACCATCTCACTGTAATGTTGTCCTGATTTATATACATAAGCCAACGCCATTCCGCACAAAAGCATTATTGTATATAATGTACCCGGCTCAAAAATCATATAAAGCGGTATAAGATTTGCAATAATGGCTACAAAATATACAACCATATACTGCATTCGACGAGATATGTAAACATTGTAAAAAATAGCAAGAACTATACCAATAAATACTGCTATAAATGTTACTGAAACATATCTGTTACCAATCTGCTCATCGTACAGTCTTTGAACATCAATATCAAAATATTGCGCAGCATTGTCAGTGGTAATGTTTACTATCGCATAAAATCCACTGTTTATATATTTTTTAAACATCAATACAAAGCTTGTAAACGATACAAGCAAAACAAAATAACCGATATTTTCCGTAAGCAGTCGATAATAAAGGAATGCACACAAAAAAGCCATGATTAATACAATAATGTGAACTAACATCTCATTATATGCTATTTCCATGGCAGACAAATAAAAGCCTATACTTCCCATTGTAAGAAGATAAACAGTAAAGCCCTTAATAAGCAATGTAAACAGTCTGCTTTCACGCCTGTCAAAAAAGCTCTTATGTAATTGTATTCCCTCACATAAATCCACATTTTGTGGCTCGTCTTTTTTCTTTGCCATCAACAATTTTCCTTTATCTTAATTTGAGTTTTTCCGTTCTCGACATATATATGCAAATATGACTTCATATGCGGATTTACTGTTGACATGTGTGAAGCAGCCTCATCCATGCCGGGATATGTGCTTTCATAATACATTCTTGCAAATGCCGCATCCAACTCTTCCCTATAATCAATTCTGACCTCTTCATATTGATATGCCTTTTTTGACCAATACATTAGTCTTACGGTAGTTTTATCTTCAAGCAATATTTTAATCATTGAATATGTGCTTTCAAGAATAGCTGCAAGATACTCACTGCTGTCACTTGAAAGCTCCGGAAGAACAACAAGCTGTCTGTCAGACATGCTGACTCTGTCCTTTACCATAAGTACATCTCTTTTTGCTGAAAGCTTCCAATGTATACTCATAAGCTTGTCTCCCGGAATGTATTCTCTTATTTCCTGTACATCCGAAAAATCATTTCCCTTCTTAGAGCTTTCTTCACTCTCAAGCATGCCCTGTGAAAGCTCGGACTTTTCATATATAATATCAGTTAAAAGCTCCGGCATAACTGCTATATCGGTAGCAACATCAATTTTTTTCTTCAGAAAACAAAATCCCATCAAATCCTTTATTTCTATGCTGTCAAGTGTAACACAATACCTTCCCGGCAATTTTGCTTCTAACGGAATAGTCATTGTATACCCCTTTTTTGCATTTAGCGGAACAGAAAATTTCACTTTTGTTTCGTGTCCGAAAAATTCATTTTTTACCGTTGTATTCAGTTTTACATCAAGAGATGTAAGTATTGTTGGATTATTTAATTTTATTTCAAAATACAAAATTCCATTTTCAACTCCGTAATCGGAATTGAGCACATTAATCTCCGCTGTTGTATATTTCCGAAGTAAAATAACCATTATTATCGATAATACCGGCGCAATCGACATTATTATCAATAAAATAAAATGAAAATGGCTGTGCAAAATATAATATATGGCTACACTTAATGCCATCAAAATTAAATATCCAATTGTTCTTATAATATTTTCAAGCTTCAAGCTATTTCCCTCTATTATTTCACTTATTGTATTATGTCAACCAAAATTGATATAATACTAAGCTGTTTACATTTATATTTACATTTACTTTTATATTTGCTTTTACATTTACATTAATTTATTAGTTTCTTGGTGGTGCAATTGTCTGCAGCACCTGATTCATCGCAGCAGGAATAGTAACTCCCTGTGACTTTCCACGTGCGCTCAGCTTAACTCTGTGTCCAAGTGTATCTACGACAACACTCTGAACATCCTTAGCCGTAACAAAATCTCTTCCTTCTATAACAGCCATTGCCTTTGACATTCTAAGAAGTGCAATTGTGCCACGAGGACTCGCTCCCATGGAAAATATATCCATTTTTCTTGTTGCTTCTACGATAGAAACAATGTATTCGTATATATCATCATGCACATTCAGATCATTTGTTTTTTGTCTTAGTAACTTAAGCTCATCTACAGTAATTATACCTTCAATCTTGTCTATAGCCTTAGACGCATTTCCCTTTAAAATTGCTATGGCATCTTCATGACTTGGATATCCCATTGAAAGACATACCATAAATCTGTCAAGCTGTGATTCAGGAAGCATTTGTGTACCTGATGAACCATACGGATTTTCTGTTGCAATTACGACAAATGGGTCAGGAAGCTTACGTGTAACACCATCAACTGTTGCTGTTCCTTCCTCCATTACCTCTAGCAAAGCAGATTGTGTCTTAGGAGATGTTCTGTTTATCTCATCTGCAAGAAAGAGGTTTGTGAAAACAGCTCCCTCTCTATATTCAAATTCTTTTGTCTGGGCATTGTACATTGAAAATCCCAATATATCACTCGGAAGAACATCGGGTGTAAACTGTACTCTTTTATAATCCATTGACAGGCTTCTGGCAAATGTAGTCGCAAGAGTTGTTTTGCCGACACCAGGAATATCCTCCATCAAAATATGACCTCCGGCAATAATTGCACCAAGAACCTTTTTAACTACATTTTCCTTACCCTTTACTACTTTATTTACTTCGTTTTGAACATCCTGTAGTTTTTCCTGCATATACAAAACCTCCATTTATTTCGTCAAACTTTAATATACGACAAAAGCTGCCACAATGACAGATTACATACATTGCAACAGCTTCATTTTCATGACATTACTTAGTTATTCCAAGTTTTTTTGCTTCATCGGCAACTGCCTTGGCAACCACCTTGGCAACTCTTTCATCAAATGCTCCCGGAATTATGTATTCTTCATTCAATTCTTCATCTGATACAATAGATGCAATAGCCTTTGCTGCTGCAATTTTCATTTCTTCTGTGATAGCTTTTGCCTTCGCATCAAGTGCACCTCTGAAAATACCAGGAAATACAAGAACATTGTTTATCTGGTTAGGATAATCTGAACGTCCGGTTGCCATTACTCTCACTCCACCCTTTTTCGCTTCCTCAGGCATAATTTCAGGAGTTGGATTAGCCATTGCAAATACGATGGAATCATCTGCCATACTTGAAACCATTTCAGAAGTTACAATATTTGGAGCTGAAACACCGACAAATACGTCCTTTCCTTTCATTATTTCAGCAAGGCTTCCACGCTCTTTATTCTTATTTGTTATCTCAGCCATTTCAGCCTGTGCAGGATTCATCCAATCCTCTCCCGGACAGAGTGCACCCTGTTTGTCCACCAATACTACATTACCAATACCGAGCAAAAGCATAAGCTTACAAATAGAAATACCTGCTGAACCGGCACCGTTGATTACAACACTTGCATCTTCAAATTTCTTTCCTACAAGCTTTAATGCATTTATAAGTCCCGCATTTACAACGATTGCAGTACCGTGCTGATCGTCATGAAATACAGGAATATCAAGCTCCTCCTTAAGTCTTCTTTCTATCTCAAAGCATCTTGGTGCTGAAATATCTTCAAGATTTATACCACCGAACACAGGCGCAATACGTTTAACTGTCTCAACGATTTCATCGACATCCTTTGTATCAAGACATATCGGGAATGCATCAACATTTCCAAACTCCTTGAACAAGATTGATTTTCCCTCCATTACAGGAATTGCTGCTTCAGGACCTATATCTCCAAGCCCGAGAACGGCTGTACCGTCAGAAACCACGGCAACCATATTCTTCTTACATGTATATTTATAAACATCTGCCTTATTATCTCTGATTTTTCTGCAAGGCTCTGCGACACCCGGTGTATATGCTGTACTAAGGTCATCTCTGTCCTTGATTTTCACCTTGGAAACAACCTCAAGTTTACCATTGTTTTCTTCATGCATTTTCAAGCTTAATTCATTGTAATTCATCTTATATTCCTCTTTTTTATAATCTTTTTTATTACAGCAATTGTATTGTTTAATACAAATTAAAAGCAAAATTATGATAGTTATGCTAACATATATAAAACTGTCCCAATTATATTCGCATCAAATAATACGAAATTATCATAATAATATTTGCAACAAATTTATTATATTATAATTTTATTACATAATAAATACAATAGCATTCTTATTTTAATCCACGCACCAAAGCTTAACTCTATCCATTATAAATTGATATCAAAAATCAAAAATCGACATTTGCTCACCCATCGTATTGTTATTGTATTCTCTCATAAATCTGAGCAGCTCTTCCTTGTCATATACAATATTGTTGGCTTCGCAGCAATCCTTCAAAAGCTTCATAAGTGCTTCGGCATTTGGACTTACATATTCGTTTGTTTCTTCAAAATTCTCCATATAGCGAAGCTTCATTCCCGGAAAATGAGCATCAAGCTTTTCATAAAAATATTCCTTGCTGCCTTCCCTGAAGGTTACACCCATTGAACTGTGCATAATACCATACACGCCTGCTTCCACACAGTAATCAAGAATGCCTTTTATGTTGTCTTCCGTGTCGTTTATGTACGGTAAAATCGGCGCAAGCCAAACTATTGTCGGAATACCATGCTTTTTAAGCTCCTTCAATACTTCAACACGCTCGCTCGTTGTGCACACTCCCGGTTCAAGTATCTTACATAATTCATCATCAAAGGTAGTAAGTGTAATTCCAACTACGCATTTCGTCTTTTTATTTATTTTTTCCAAAATGTCTATATCTCTTAATATAAGGTTTGACTTTGTCTGTATGCTTAGTCCAAATTCAAATCTTTCTATCTGTTGAAGACATCTTCTTGTTATACGCAGTTCTTCTTCAATCGGTACATACGGGTCCGTAAGTGCGCCCGTGCTAATCATACCTTTTCTGCGTTTTTTCTTAAGTGTATTTTCCAAAATCTCCGCAGCATGTTCCTTAACTTCTATATCTTCAAAATCATGATTAATACGATAACATTTACTTCTTGAATCACAATAAATGCAACCATATGTACATCCGCGATACAGATTCCATTTTGCGGTGATAATATAGCTTTTACTTCCCTGTAATGCATATGCATTTCCTTCCTAATACATTTACCTTATTATATAAAATCAAAGCTTACCTGCTCATATTCCAAATCATGATACTCCAGCTCATCCTGGTCTACCTGACTTGTATAATCGATAACAACCGTAAGCTGTTTACCGCCCGACATTTGCTGACCAAGAATGTAATTAACGTCAAATCTGCCGGTTATCGCCGGTGTAGCTCCACGTGCAGGTACAATAAGCTGTACATTATTTGCCTTTAACAGCTCAAAAATCGGCTCCCATATATAAACATCCTTTGCCGCACCAAACGGATTATCGATAAATATAGTTTTTGTTCTTACATCCTCATTTCCCGCATGATACATACCTGAAATATAGTTTATAATTGACACCAAAAACTGAATGTAAATACCCTGGGACTGTCCTGTACTACCTACAGCCTCTTCATATTTAAGATATCTGCTCTGTTCTTTTATACGTTCTCTCTTGTAAAGTGAGAGTTTAATGGCATTCATATCCGTGACAATGACACCAAACATTTTCTTTAATGTCAAACTGTTTCTGATAAATTTTATTCGTTCTTTATCATTGTCATAATCGTCTGCCTGTGCCACAACTCTGTCTATATAATCTGACATACGTTGTCTCATAAACTCTTCCTTTACATATGGCACTGTAAGTCCTACCATCTGTATCGCTTCATCGCCGGATATAATTCTTGACAATTTAGGAAGCTTGTCTAACTCTGTCTTAACATCAAGACATCTTTGCAGGCACTGTTCTTCAAAATTATCCTTAATGTTTTTCATATCTGTTAAGCTTTGCTCTATTCTTCCCCTTTCAAGACTAATATATTCGACAATGGAAGTGAGATTATCCATAAGCTCCTTCGCCATATTATAATCGTCAGGAATTACAACATCATTTCTTATTGTTGCTGCCAATTCGTAAACCTCCATCCGGTCAAGAGCTGTTGCCGTATTACCCTTGAACTTGAGAAGCTCATTTTTCGCTTTATCAAGCTTTTTGTTGCTTCTGTCATACCTGATAAGCGTATCCTCAAATATTTCTCTTAGTTTATCCTTATCTTCTCCGAGTACAACTGCATTTGAAATGTCTATTTCATCTGTTGCAACAATACGTTTTACATCCTTATACAGTTCAACCATATATCCCTGTTGCTTAACATATGATTTATACTCTTCTTCGCAGGCTTTAACCTCAGCTTCAAGCTTTCTTAAGAGTTCTTCTCCGTTTTCAAGTGCCGACATTATTTCTGAAACTGATGCATCAATATCCTCGTACGGACCAAATGCCGCTTCAATATTGGAAATCGCATATGAAATGCTGCCTTCAAGTCTGTTTATTACTGATTCTTTGTCCTTTTGCTTTCTCAAAAGCTCCTTAAGCTGTTGCTCCGTATCTGCCAGGCTCTTTTTGCACATACTTAAAACTTCTTCGTCTGACGGATAAAGCTTGTTTTCTCTTTCATATTGAACGAGAACATCCTTGGATATTCCTCTTTTTTCAATATTTTTTAAAATACGCTCCATTGACTCACTCAATGTATCCATAAGAAGCTTTTTATCCTTAAGGCTTTCCGCATTTTCCTTATTTTCGCTTACCATGGCATTTAATTTTGCCTTGAGTTCATCATCAGTTAATGTCAGGACACCATACTCTTTGCCCTCATTGTAATAAGCCTTGTAATTATTCCAGTCCTCCTTAACCTGACGTTTTTTTTCTTCAAGCAATGCAAGACTTGCCTTATCGGAAACATATTGCCTATCACCATCATCGTTCTTGTTAGAAAGCTCCAAAACAACATTTTCAAGTCTTTCTATTTCGCTCTTAGCTACAGTAGCACTTTCTTCATGCTTTTCGATAACCTCAGTAATGTTTAATGTCATAGACAATTTTTCTATATCGATAATAAGCTCTTTTTGTCTTACTTCAAAATCAGCAAGCTTTGTTTTACTCTCAGACAGATTCCCCTCATAATTACTGAGTTTATCCTTACTTACTCTCAGTGCTTCTTCAAGCTCCATTTCTTCAAGCTTTGCATTTTTAAGCTTTTCGGAAGCAGCTGTAAATTCCCTGTCACTGACTCTTAAGACAAAGCCCAAATCCGCTCTGTATGCTTCAATCATCTCATGCTTAACTTCAAGCTGAGTCTTATAATCCTTAAGCTTTTCTTCCTCTGCCAGAATAAGCTTATTTTTTGTATTTTCATCTGTCAAATATTGTGTTGAAGCACATATTGTAAATGCATTCTCACTGTAAATTAATGCCTTTTCATTTATAGTTTTAATATCGTAAATTGAAACCGGAACATTTTGAATATCAACAGACATTATATTTGGATCATCTTTAATTACTTCATATTCCGAAATCAAAATAGCATATGGAATTTCCGGATTTATCTCAAGTAAATGTTCACGATTTTTTTCCGGAAGTGCAGACAGATAATCCATACCAAACATTGCTGTAACACCATGTCTTGTCTCTATGTAGTTTATTACCTTTTTTACACTTTCGGAAGGCTCTATAAGTCTTCCCTCTTTTAATCTTTGAATATTTTTTTGAGAAAGCGTTATATTTTTGTGTAAAGCCGCTATATCTAAATCCGTATCTGTAATTCTTTGCGATATTACTTTAGGAAGTCTTTGAATGTCATCGTTATGATAAACAACCTTTATATTATCAAGCTTCGCTTTTGCATCATTTAACTCTTTTTCTTTCTGTGATATTTCTTCTATAAGCTTGTTAATTTCACTGTGTTTTGCAGTCAAATCCATAAGCTCCATTTTTGTATCATAGATTTTTGCTTCCAAATCTGCCTCAACAGATTTTTCTTCATCAATCTGCTGTAATAACTTTTTTTGTTCTTCCTTACATTCAAAAAGTTGCTCCTCAGGTGCGGTAAAGCTCACAGAACTCATTGAAAGCTGTAGTCCGGCAAGAATTTCATTAAATGCCTCTATCTCACTTATCGCCTGCTGCCTTGCATTTACGGCAACCGCAAGAGCAGTCTGTGCTTCACTTAAAAGCTTTTCGTTATATTCCTGCTCAAGCTCATACTGTCTTACTTTATCCTCGAGTACCTTAATCTGCTTTTCCGTATCTGCAATGCTGACATCCGTTCTCATTTTAATATTGTACGCATATTGATAAAGCTTTTCTTCATCAAAAGAAGACGAAGACATTGCAGACTTCACAATAGCATCATATTGATAATATTTTTCTCTGTCTGCAATATATAACAGATAATCATTGATAATTTCTTTTTCCTGATAATCAGCATTTAATGTTTTTTTACGTTTTTCTATTTCTATACTCTTAGACAAAATTTCTTCGAGTTCATTTTTTAATTCCTCAAGCTGCTTTTTATCACGGCTGACTTTCAGACACTCCAATTTTTTTCTTTGAGCATCCTTGATATGTCTCTTATCATCTCTTTTTGCAGCAAGTGCTTCCATATGTTTTTCATCAT
>CALZHV010000063.1 GCA_945787485.1 uncultured Lachnospiraceae bacterium | reverse complement strand
AGAAATATAAGCGCAATGAGCTCAGTGCTGAACAGAAGAAAGAACTTGAGGAAAAAATACTTGAGCAGCTTCGTGAGAGCTACGATGAGGCAACTCTTGATGAACTTAAGCTTATTGCCGCAATGTCAACTTATATAAAAGAGCATTCTGTAAAACCTGTAAAAATGTTTATGGATAGTATGATGCTTACTCCGGGCGATGAACCGGGATATTTAAGAGCAAGCTTCGAGGATGTGGAGGCTAATTCTCTTGCCATAGCTTATTTTGAACAGGAGAAAAACAGAAAAGATTTCGAGATACATTTATCAGAGCTTATGGGCAGAAAAATAAGCATTGAATTCAGAAAAGTTAATTCGAAACAGGTAAAGGAAGAAAAAATAGATCTACACAACATTTTAGGTCTTAATATAGATGGCATAGCCATAGAAAGAAAATAATTAAACAGGAGGATTAAAAATGGCAAAAAGAGGTGGATATCCGGGTGGAATGATGCCCGGAAATATGAATAATCTGATGAAGCAGGCGCAGAAGATGCAGAAGCAGATGGAGGAGACAACAAAAGCACTTGAGGAGAAAGAATACGAAGCATCAGCAGGTGGCGGAGTTGTAAAAGTAAAGATAAACGGCAAGAAGGAAATAACAGAAATTGTTATAGATCAGGATGCATTCGATAGAGATGATGAAGACCTTTTTGAAGATATTCAGGAAAATGTAATGGCAGCAGTAAATGAAGCTATAAGATTACAGGATGAAGATCAGCAGACACAGATGGGCAAAATTACCGGAGGACTCGGCGGAGGATTTCCTTTCTAATGGACATTTATGGCGGACATGTTAACAAGTTAATAGAAGAACTATCAAGACTTCCCGGCATAGGAGGGAAAAGCGCACAAAGACTTGCTTTTCACATTATTAACATGCCGGAAGACAGAGCAAAAAGTCTTTCAGAAGCGATAATAAATGCAAAAACCAATATTAAATTTTGCAAAAATTGTTATACTATAACAGACAGGGAAATTTGTCCTATTTGTTCATCGGAAAAACGTGACCATAAGGTTATTATGGTGGTTGAAAGTCCGAGAGATATGGCGGCATATGAAAGATGTGGGCAGTATAAAGGTGTATATCATGTTTTACATGGGGTGATAAATCCGGCAATGGGAATTGGTGCCAACGAAATAAAGCTTAAAGAGCTTATTTTGAGATTGGAACAGCAGGATATAGAGGAAGTTATTATTGCTACTAATTCAAGTGTCGAAGGAGAAGCAACAGCAATGTATATTTCAAAACTTATCAAACCTTCGGGAATAATCACATCAAGGATTGCGAGTGGTGTTCCGGTAGGTGGAGATTTGGAATGTATAGACGAGGTTACTTTACTTCGTGCATTGGATGGAAGAATTACAATTTAGCCGATACTTAGGCAGAAAGTGAGGTAATTGGGATGAAGAGAATTGGTATGTTGACTAGCGGAGGAGATTGTCAGGCGCTCAATGCAACTATGAGAGGTGTTGTAAAAGGCCTTTACAACATTTATGATGATGTGGAAATATATGGATTCCTTGAAGGTTACAAGGGACTTATGTATGGAAATTACAAAAAGTTGAGCTCAGACGATTTTTCGGGCATTCTTACAAAAGGTGGAACTATTCTTGGAAGTTCAAGACAGCCATTTAAGATGATGGGTGTTCCGACAGAAGATGGTCTTGATAAGGTTAAGGCCATGAAGGATACGTACAAGAAATTAAAGCTTGACTGTCTTGTTGTTTTGGGTGGAAACGGCTCACAGAAAACAGCTAATCTTCTCAGCGAGGAAGGCCTTAATGTTATCGGTCTTCCAAAGACAATTGACAATGATATCTGGGGGACTGACATGACTTTTGGTTTCCAGAGTGCCGTGGATATAGCTACAAATGCTATTGATTGTATTCACACAACAGCCTGCTCACATAACAGAGTATTTATTGTTGAGGTTATGGGACATAAGGTTGGATGGATTACATTGCATGCCGGTATTGCATCGGGTGCGGATATTATTCTTATTCCTGAGATCCCTTATGATATAAATAAGGTTTGTAAGGCACTTGAGAAGAGAACAAAGGCAGGAAAAGGCTTCTCAATTCTTGCTGTAGCTGAGGGTGCAATATCAAAAGAGGTTGCAGAGCTTCCGAAGAAGGAAAGAAAGAAAGCGATTGCTGAAGCAGCACAGAAGTATCCGTCAGTTGCATACGAAGTTGCTGATAAAATTAAGGAATGTTGTGGAATGGACATAAGAGTTACGGTTCCGGGACACACACAAAGAGGCGGAAGTCCTGTTCCTTATGACAGAGTTATTTCGAGCAGATTTGGTGCGTATGCAGCAGAACTCATAAAAAATGAGGATTATGGAAAACTTGTAGTTATGAAGGATAATGATGTTACTGCTATTCCGCTTAGCGAATCAGCAGGTAAGTTGAAATATGTGTCACCTGACGATACAATCGTAAAGAACGCAAAAATGCTCGGAATATCATTTGGCGATTAATAGTGGCATAATCAGATAATTATCATATATTATAATAAATGGCAGACAATTGCAGAAGCATCCGATAAATGATGTGTGCAATTGTCTGCTTGTTATAATGTGAGGTAAATATGCAGTCGGATTTTTTGCTGAATAACGAGCAGATGAAAAAGATAGATATGTATATGAACAGTGTTCTTGACACACCGGAGATATGGCAGGGAATAGAACACGAGATAGATTTAGACAGAGATTACATTATGTCACTTTATCCTGCCAGGGCACGAATAATAATGGTGCTTATAGAAGAGGA
The DNA here is from genome assembly GCA_945787485.1 of uncultured Lachnospiraceae bacterium. Lineage (GTDB taxonomy): Bacteria > Bacillota > Clostridia > Lachnospirales > Lachnospiraceae > Coprococcus_C. The sequence goes on along the minus strand of CALZHV010000063.1, from coordinate 7,841 downwards.
ATGTGATATGCTCGAATATGAAGGCAGCTCAATGCTGTCAGCAATTCCTGATAAGGAGTCAATGTTAGCTGTTGCACGGAGAGTTTACAGCAAAGTGAGCTGTAATGATGATGAGGATAATAATCTTAAATATATGATAGAAGTTTTGGTGTGCAATGAATTTATAATTAGACGTAGCAGATATAAAAGAAGGAGCAGATTTTTTTAACTGATGATTAAGAAGAACATAATAAAGGTTGTTGTTTTTCTGGTTGTAGCAATAACAACAGCCTTTCTTGTAAATAAATTGAATAACGTAAATCTTGAGTCGGTGTCAAGAGAAATGGAAGAAGCGGTTTTACCTATAGCATATTGCGAGTTTGAAAACCAGATGATAAACAAAATGCAAGGATATACACAAGTTATGTCAACTACATTAATGAGGGAAAGCGTTGTACCTCTTAATGATGATTACGGAGTAAATATTTTGCTTGATGATGATTATTCTTATGGACAGAAATTTTCGTATGAGCTTAGAACCGTGTCGGGTGATTCACTTGTGGAAAACGGAGAACCTGAGCAGCTGCCTGAAAAAAACGGATACAAAAGCTTTAGCGTTAAGTTTCGTATGGATATGAAAAAAAATCAGGAATATATGTTGGTATTTATAGCTGAAAACGCTGAAGGAGAAAAAGCAAGGTATTATACGAGAGTTGTAAATCTTGATGAGCAGCATTTGAGTGCGATAATAAGATCTGCAAATGAATTTCGCAACGCAACATTTGAAAAGGACATAAATAAAGAGGATAATCTTGTATACAAATACATTAATCCTAAGGGTACTGAAGCGGACAATGATATGTCTCATGTTAATTTGAATGCATCCTATAATATGGTTTGCTGGGGCGATATGTACCCGATTATTGTATCAGGAATTATTCCTCAGATTACAGAGGTTGACAGCAATTTTGCAGTTGTAAAATATGAATATATTGCTGAAACAGTCAATGATGAAATAAGTCATTTTTACAATATTGAAGAATATGTAAGCGGAAGATACGAAAATTTTTCTGAAGAAGTCAAAGTACTTTCATACGACAGATATCAGGACAGTTTCTTTGATGCGTCATATATTAAAAAAGATATAAATGCAATAAGTCTTGGCATTGCAGATAATAAAGATGTGGAATTTGTCAGTTCAGAGGATAATACTAAGCTTGGATTTGTAAAACGGGGACAATTGTGGTTATACGATTATGTGAGCGATGACATAGTGAGAGTTTTCAGCTACAACTCAGGAGATTATACAGATCAAAGAACAATGAATTCAAATATCGATATTAATATTGCAGATTTGGATGACGAAGGAAATATCAGATTTGTTGTATATGGTTATATGCCAAGAGGTGCACATGAAGGTCAAAACGGATTGTCTTTATATACTTATACTGCAGAGGATAATCGTATTAAAGAAGAATTTTTCGTACAGTGCGATGAGGCATATTCTGTTATGAAGCAGGAAGTGGGGAAGTTCACATATTACAGTGAAGAAAGAAATGAATTTTATTTTCTGCTTGACGGTGTGATTTATAAAATCGACATGAATAATATGAGTAAGGAAATTGTTGCGGAGGGACTTACATCAGATAAATATTATGTATCTGAGAATAGAAAAATAGTAGCTTATCCGGATAATGTAAATGATTCCGAGGTTAAAAAAATTTATCTTCACAACTTCGAAACTGAAGAAGTCTTTTGCGAGGAAGGAAAGGAATCAGACAGATTTCTTGCACTTGGTTTTGTAAATAATGACCTGATTTTTGGCAAAGCAAATGCAAATGACATAATCATTACTGCAAACAGGGAAGCAATTCTTCCTTTGTATGAACTTCTTATAGAAAAACCGGATGGAGAAATGGTTAAGAATTATTCAAAAAAAGGTCTTTATATAATGAATGCCAGAGTTGACGAAGATAAAATTTATCTTAAAAGAGCGACAAAGGAGAATAATTTCTTTGCAGAAGCTGAACCGGATTTTATCTCTTACAAAAAGGATTTAACTAAAAACAATGTTTCGTTAATGGTTAATTTCGATAATATTGAATATAATCAGGTGGATATGATATTTCCGTCTAACATTTATATTTCAGACAATGTAACTTATATAATAACAAAGTCGAAGGATGAACAAAATTATAAAGAATTTGATATTAAGACATCTACAAATGAAGACAATTATTATGTATTTTATGATACGGGATATGACAGTGAGTACAATAGTGCGGGACGGGCTATTTCATCGATAGAAGATGGAAAAATCGGACTTGTAGTTGATAACAAGGGAAACACAATTTACAGAAGCGTTGACACAACAGAATACAATACAATTGCGGATGAAATAAGACATTTTCCTTGTAAAAATATAAAATCCACACTCAAGGCATGCGCATATATGTGCATTGAATACATTGACAGCAGAGTTCAATATGAAGATATAAAAGGCTGTAGTTCATGGCAGGAGGCATTTGAAAAGAATACATCAGGTGTAGGAATTGATATCTCCGGAATTGATTTGTCGACTGCACTATATTTCCTGGATAGAGATGTTCCGATTGCCGCGCGCATAGATGATGGAAGATATGTACTTATTATCAGTTACAACTCCACCCACATCAGGTACTATGACCCGATGCTGGATGAAGAAGTAAAAGTTACAAGAAGTGAATTTGAGTCGTCACTCAGTAAGAGGAGTAACGAAATGTATACTTATACATCCCAATAACCATCAAGAGTGGCAAAATAATCTTCAGGTGTTTCGGCTCTGCGAATCATTTTCACTGAGCCGTCTTCACAAAGAAGAAGCTCTGCAGACTTTAATTTGCCATTGTAATTGTAACCCATGGCAAAGCCGTGAGCACCTGTATCGTGAATTGCGAGATAGTCTCCGATATCAATTTTCGGAAGCTTTCGGTCTATTGCAAATTTATCATTGTTCTCACATAATGAGCCTGTGACATCATATATATGGTCGCAAGGCTCATTTTCTTTTCCGAGAACTGTTATGTGATGGTAAGCACCATACATTGCCGGTCTCATAAGATTTACGGCACATGCGTCAACACCGATGTATTCCTTGTGAGTATGCTTTTCGTGAATTGCTTTAGTTATAAGATGTCCGTACGGAGCTAACATAAAACGTCCGAGCTCTGTGAAAATGCTGATATCACCTAAGCCGGCAGGAACAAGCACTTCGTTAAATACTTTTTCTACACCCTTTCCGATTTCCATAATATCGTTTGGCTCCTTGTCAGGAGTATAAGGTATACCAATTCCGCCTGAAAGATTGATAAAGCTCAATTCAATGCCGGTTTCCTGCTTTAACTCAACAGCAACCTCGAAGAGTATTTTTGCGAGTGTTGGGTAATATTCATTGGTTACAGTATTACTTGCAAGGAATGAATGAAGTCCGAATCTTTTTGCTCCGGCTTCCTTTAATTCAACATATGCTTTGAAAAGCTGTTCTTTAGTCATACCATATTTTGCATCTCCCGGGTTGTCCATTATTGTTGTAGAAATAGAAAATGTTCCGCCCGGATTATATCTGCAACAGATTGTCTCAGGTATACCACAATTATCCTTTAAGAATTTTACATGTGTGTAATCATCAAGATTTATATTTGCGCCAAGCTTAACTGCTAATTTGAAATCTTCAACAGGTGTGTCGTTTGAAGAAAACATAATGTCTGAACCTACGATGCCCATTTTCTCTGACATCAAAAGCTCTGTGTATGATGAACAGTCTGTTCCACAGCCTTCTTCCTTTAATATTTTTAATATTGTTGGATTTGGAGTTGCTTTAACTGCAAAATATTCCTTGTAACCTTTATTCCATGCAAAAGCCTGCTTGAGCTTTCTTGCATTTTCTCTGATAGCCTTTTCATCGTATATATGAAAAGGAGTTGGATAAGTCTTTGTTATTTCTTCGATTTGCTCTTTTGTTACAAATGCTTTTTTCATGTGTTTTTCCTCCATTTTTAATATTTTTTAATTTATTGCTGATTGAAGGATTTGTCAATATAAATATAGAAAAAAGGTTTGAAAAAGCATATTATAAGTGTTAGAATTGTTAAGTATTTTTATTGGATTTACAAAGGAGTATATTATGTCATCACAAGGTTTTAGTTATGATAGCATTTTTATCAGAATGCTTAACAGAGTAGGGGATGTAGTTCTGTTATCGGTGTTGTTTACATTGTTTTGTCTTCCGGTGATAACAATAGGACCTTCGATGTCAGCCTTGTATTATACTGCGATGAAAGGTATACAGGGCGATGACGGATATATATGGAAAAACTTTATAAAAAGCTTTAAGGAAAATTTTAAACAGGCAACAGCTTTGTGGATTGGCTTCATTGTTGCATTTGTGATTTTGGGAGTTGATGTATGGTTTTGGGCAATGCAGATAAAGCTTGGCACTAACGTTGTTGTCAAGTGTTTGGCCGTAGTAAGCATAATAATGTTGCTGGTTGCAATTTTTGTATTCACATATTCATTTCCGCTTTTGGCAAAATTTGATAACAGAAATTCCATTACAATTAGAAATGCTTTCTTTTTGTCAATCAAGAACTTCCCGATTACAGTGATCATACTGGTTATCGATGCAGTTGTTGTGTGGACATTTTATTATCAACCTGCGCTGGCTATATGCGGTTATGCTCTAATCGGATTTGGTATTATCGGATATTTGTATGCATTTTTTATGCTTAAATGTTTTAAACCTTATCTTCAAACTGAAGCCGGAGAACATGGCGATGACATGGACTGGAGAGTAGATGAAGAAGAACGAGAAGATGATGACCAAAATGAAGATGTAGAAGAACAAGAAGATGATGACCAAAATGAAGATGATGACCAAAATGAAGATGTTGACGAAGAAGAGCAAGGTGAAATAGAAACGAATGAAGAAGATAAAGATGAGTCGGATGAAGAAGATGAATCGAAAGAAGAAATAAATGAATAAGTAAAATTAAAAATCCCATCCATTTTCTAAATTGAAAAGAGGATGGGATTTTTATTATATGTGTATCAGATTGGTATACTAATACTTTTCAGGTTCAGGATATTCAACACCCTGTGTGTCCACAGTCATAGATTTTATAACCTGCGGCTCTAATGGTCTGTCTCCGTAACCTGTAGGGACCGTAGCTATTTTGTTTACTACATCGATACCCTCGATAATCTTTCCGAACGCTGCATAAGCTCCATCGAGATGAGGTGAGGTCTCGTGCATAATGAAGAACTGTGATCCTGCTGAATTAGGCATCATTGAACGTGCCATTGAAAGAACGCCGGGCTCATGCTTTAAGTCGTTCTTAAAACCATTTTGGGAAAACTCGCCCTTAATTGAATAACCTGGGCCTCCCATGCCTGTTCCTTCAGGGCAGCCGCCTTGAATCATGAAGCCTTCTATTATTCTGTGGAATGTAAGGCCGTCATAATATCCTTTTTGAATTAATGAAATAAAATTGTTAACTGTGTTTGGAGCAACCTCAGGTAATAGTTCGAATTTCATAACATCACCATTGGTCATTGTCATAGTTACTATTGGATTTGCCAAATTTATCATCCTTTCTTGATATTTTCTTTAAAAGATGTTACTATAATAGCATTATTGTAAAATTACATCAAGTGTGTATTTTTATACAATATTATGTAAACTACGAGGTGGAAAATGTGGACAATTTAGTTAAAATAATTAAGATATTTATCCTAGGAATAGCGTTATTTGCTTTATGTTCAATATTTTATGATTATGGCAAGGCTATATATGACGGATATATGAAAGAATATAAAGGGACAGAAACTGTTGAAGGTGTTGATGTTGAAGTTGAAATTCCTGAAGGAGCATCTGTAAAGCAGATAGCAAAAATTCTTAAAGAAAAAGGTCTTATCCAATATGAGATGGCATTTACAAGCAGATTAAAGAATTCTGAATACAGAGGAAATCTTCATCACGGAACATATACATTAAATACCGGTATGTCAACTTTGGATATGATGGCAGTTATGAGTTATGTTCCGGATGTTGAGAAACCTATTGACAAATTGGTAGTGCCGGAAGGATTTACAATTGAGCAGATTGCAGCAAGATGTGAGAAACAGGGTATTTGTTCTTCGACAGAATTTCTAAATGCAGTTAATTCTGTTACAAGTTCTGAATTTCCATATTTGTCAGATGTTCCGTCAAACGGAAGCGTTAAATATAAGCTACAGGGTTTTCTTTTCCCTGCAACATATGATATTTATCAGAATACTACGGCTGAAGACCTTGTTAATTCCATGCTTGAAGCATTTGATTATTATTTTACTGATGAGCTTAAAGCAATTGCTGATGAAAAAGGTTATACGGTTTTTGAGGTTATCACAAGAGCTTCAATAATAGAAAGAGAAGCAAGCATTGATGATGAGAGACCAATAATTGCAGGAGTAATAAATAATCGTCTTTCAGCAGGAATGCCATTACAGATGTGTCCTACAGTTCTTTATCCTCTCACTGACGGTTTGTACGATCAGGAACAGGTTTATTATGAGGATCTTGAATTGGAGTCACCGTACAACACATACAAGTATGAAGGACTTCCGGCGGGACCTATTTGTAATCCGGGAGTTGCCTGTATATATGCAGTATTACATCCGGAAACACATAGCTATTATTATTATCATGTAAGTGATGAAGATGATGGCAGACATATATTTACAGAAACATATGAGGAACACGTTGATACACAGATTATCGGTGGACCTAATGGTGTTGAAGAAGGTAACGAAGAAGATAATAATGAGGAATAAATAATGTAGTGGACGATGTTGCTACAATTAACGATAAAGTAGGAGGAATAATATGAGAGTTTTTAATTTCAAAGCAAAAAATATTGGCGATGAAAAATATCTCACTTATATTATGGGTGAGGAAACAGAACTCGATGAAGAGGTCTTAGACTATTGGGAAGATAATAAGCCTGTTGAATTGCTTGATGTAATTTACGAGGAAGATGATGATTACGATTATCTTACTTTTGACATTACAGGCAAGGTTTCTCTGGAAGAAAATTTCAAGAAAGCAGTGGATTGCGAGACAGTTTTATTTATTCTGAGAAATATTGCAAATAATCTTATTTCGATTAAGGAGCAGGCAATACCGTTGTCTTATGTATTGCTCAACAGAGATTTCATATACGTTGGGGATAATTATGAAATTAAATTTATCTGCCTCCCTGTTGAAAACAAAGGTTCACTTGCTACAGAATTCAAGGGGTTTGTAAGACAGTTACTTGCAAATCTCAGATATAATGTTGATGAAGATTTAAATTATGTAGGAAAGCTTTTATCTTATATCAACAGTGATGCATTTAATCTCAGAGGATTAATTGGATTATCGGAAGCTTTGATGGAAGAAGCCGGAATTTCTTATGAGGAAGCCGGAGCAATTGAGGCAGAGGATGGTGTTGAGGTTGTAAATTATGCTGACGAAGAACCGATAGAACCGGAAAAAGCAGAAAACTTTATGGATGCTTTGGGCGATGCAGATGTACCGCTTCCTGAAATAGGTGATGATGAGGAAGATACAACAGATGAAGAGAATGAAGTTGATGACGAAGAACTTGAGAGCATTCTTCCTTCTGGTATGAGCATAAAGACTGAAACAGATGATGATATAGAAGAAATCACAGAAGAGCCTGAGATTGCTGAAGAAGAAACAGAAGAAGACCTTGAGGCTGTTGAAGAAGTAGCGGAAGAAGAATCTGAAGCTGTTGAAGAAGAAACAGCAGAGGAAGAGCCTGAGGCTGTTGAAGAAGAAACAG
>CALZHV010000062.1 GCA_945787485.1 uncultured Lachnospiraceae bacterium | reverse complement strand
ATTTCATAATGAGCATATGAGAATGCTATATGAGTACTACCTGTTTGAATTACCTAAAAACATTCAAACAGGAGTATTCATTATGTTAACTCAGTTTGGGATTATGGATGAGCGACAGGCAAAAGAATGTGGTAATGATTTCTTTGCAAATATGACTACACTTACATTTAAGTATTTATTAAATGGAGAATTAACAAAAGTAAAGAAAGAGGCATTTTGCGAAGAGGCATTTGCTTATATCAACAGAATGTTTTAGGGGGAAATCATATGTCAAATATATTGATAGTAGGTGCCAATCAGGGTATTGGTTACTGGATGGTTAGTAGTTTTCTTGAAAAGGGTAACAAAGTAACGGTTTTAGATATTCGAGAGGAACATATAAATGAATTGAAAGACAAGTATCCAAATTCGCTTTTAGTGGTTAAGGCAGATGCAACAGATGAGGCGTCTTTATCGGATGGCATCAAAGCTGCGATAAATGAATTTGGAATGGTTGATATTGCAATTCATAATGCCTGCCTCTGTACATTTGAAAGCGAACCGGATACAGCATATGAAGTATATAAAAAAGTAATGGATGTCAATTATTTTGGGGCATTAAGACTTTCAAAACTGATGCTTCCATTCATGCGTGAGGCAAAGAGTGGTAGAATTATATTTACGAGTTCCGGTGTCGGGGTTACAGGATTTGGCAATATATCACCTTATGCATCTTCAAAAGGTGCAATTGAGGCTCTCGCAAAATGTTTGGAGATTGAAAATCGGGAATATGGAATAACATTTCATGTTATGCATCCACCACTTACCGATACAGCATCATCTTCCGGCTTGCCAGTGCCAAAAGAATTTATGGCTGATGCTGAAAAAGTGGGAAGAGGACTTGCCAATCATATTTATTCGAAGAAATTTGTAATTTGTCATTCGTTCAATCAGGCACTGCAAATGAAGCTTTGTTACAGACATCCGTTATATATGGGGAAAATGATGTGGAAGATGACACAGAGAACTAAGGATTAGTAATACAGGCGAGTAAGATTAAGTGGCTGATTCGAAACCTGCTAACGCTTTCCCAACTGGAAGCAGGGGTGTTGGAGCTGAAGAAAACACCTGTGGATTTCTACTCATTAATGATGACTGTGAAAAAGAATTTTGAAATCATGGCTGAGGTGAAAGAAGTTCAACTACATATATTCTGCCCGGCATCCATCGTTGTGAATTGTGATGAGCAGTGGACGCTGGAGGCAGTATCTAATATCATAAAGAATTGCATTGAACATACAAATGCTAATGGAAAAGTATGTGTAAAAGTGTCACAGGATAATATTGCTACGCACTTATATATTGAGGATGACGGAGAGGGCATAGAGCCGGAACATTTGCCGCATATCTTTGAGCGATTTTATAAGTCTTCAAATAATGCAGATAGTGTTGGAATCGGACTTTCTATGGCAAGACAGATTATACTGAGGCAGGAAGGTGTTATCACCGCGGAAAGTGAAGTCGGAAAAGGCACAAGATTTCATGTTAAATTTTATTCATAAATTAAAGCTTTTTTATCAGACAAATAACCGGAAACATTTGAGGTTTTGCATTATGCAGCGTTAACGGTGTTAAGAAAGAAATCGTATTGAAATAGCCGAACAACTAATTCGGAGGTATTTATGAAGATATTAGATTCAAAGGATTTGGGAAAAAGGAGGAATGGCAAATGCTTAACGGCAGGCTCGACAAATATCTGTACATCTGTAAAATCCGTATGATACGTAGCTTTACATATAAGTTTGAAGTATATGGAAATATTCTGATGCAATCAATCATAATGATAACAACTGCGTTTTTTTGGAAGGCATTGTTCAAAAATGAAACCTTTGAAAATGGTGTTACTGCAGATAGTATGATGACTTATACCGTAATGTCTGCTGCACTTTCGGTTATGTTTACAACGGGAGTTGAAAGAAGAATCCAGCAGAGCGTGGAAAAGGGGAGCATTGCCACCGATATGATGCGACCGGTGAATGTGTTCGGCATCTTTTTGGCAGAGGATATTGGAAACCTAATTGCGTTGATTGTTCAGAATCTGTTTCCTATTTTACTCATTGGAAGTCTGCTGATTAAAGTCCCTGTTATTGTGTCACTGTCAGCAATACCAATGTTTGTGGGAAGTCTTTTTTTGTCAATGGCAATCAATTGGCTTTTGGCGGCAATCTTCGGTATGTGGGCATTTACAGCAATATCCATGGACGCACTTTTTCAGGTAAAAAAACATTTAATACGATTACTTTCAGGAAGCATTATACCGATATGGTTCTTTCCAGCCTGGTTGTCAGATATACTTAACTTATTGCCATTTGTGTACATTTATCAGCTTCCGCTTGATATTTATATTGGAAGTGCAACCAATGATGAGATATGCAGACGTATGTTGATACAGCTTGTATGGGTATTGGTACTTGCAACTTTGTATTATCTGCTGTCCAAAAAGGTGCTGAAAAAAGTTATGGTACAGGGAGGCTGAGAATATGAAAAAAACAGGTTCGTCTATTGCACATTATTTCGGAGTCACAATGTGCAACATAAAAATGGCACTCCTTACAATTGTTGAATATCCGTCCAATATTCTGGGATGGCTGATTTCTAATCCAATACAGTTTATACTGGGTTTTGCAACGATAAAATTTGTTGTGGAGCAGTTTGGTGAGATTAATGGTTGGAGCTATGGTCAACTTGCATTTTTGTATGGAATTGCTGTTATTTCCCATGCTCTGTCAATGATTTTCTTTGTGCAGGGGTGGTTTATGGGATTCTACGTCATTGAGGGTGATTTCGACCGGTTCCTTACGAGACCGTTGAGTGTGTTATATCAATTCTTTTTTACCAATATTAATGTGCTGGGATTAACCGATTTAATTCCCGGAATACTTGTGTTTGTATATGGCTGTGTGAAAACGGATTTTTCCTTTACGGTTACAAATGTTGTGGGGATTATCGTTATGCTGATTGGTGCTACACTAATCCGTGGAGGAATATATATACTGCTTGGCTCAACTTCATTTTGGACAAAAAGTGCCAATGACTTTGGACAGTTCACACAGGAAATCTTTGATAAAACTACGATGTATCCTATATCCATGTATCCGGAGGCTATGCAGTTGATACTGACCTTTGTGATACCAATCGGATGGGTTTCCTTCTATCCGGCATCCGAGCTCCTTGGAATAGAACATGCATTTTCAATAGGTGGAATGGAAGTATGGATAACGCTTGCAGTTGGTATTGTTACAATGTTGATTGCCGGTCTTGTATTTAAGATAGGAATGAGAAGATACGAGAGTGCAGGAAATTGATAGGAGAAAATATATGATACAGGTTAAGAATTTATATAAAGAATATTGTGTTGCACAAAAGGGCAAAGGGCTCGGAGGTACAGTAAAGGCTCTTTTCAAAAATGAAAAGAAAATTATAAAGGCTGTAAACGGACTTGATTTTCACGTAGGGTCGGGAGAAATCGTCGGCTTTATCGGTCCAAATGGCTCGGGTAAAAGCACTACTATAAAAATGATGACAGGTATCCTGACGCCTACATCGGGAGAGGTGCTGATTGACGGACGAGACATAACTAAACAAAGAAAAGAGGTAGTGAATGATATCGGTGTCGTGTTTGGACAGCGTACACAACTTAACTGGGATTTGCGACTGGAGGAAAGCTTTGAATTACTCCGGCATATTTACAGAATAGACAAAAAAGAATACAACGAAACTCTTGCGGTGATGGATTCTATTCTGGGCATACATGAGCTTCTAAATAAACCGGTGCGACAAATGTCACTTGGACAGCGTGTCAAAGGTGACCTTGCTGCTGCAATGCTTCATTCTCCAAAGGTTCTTTTTCTTGACGAACCCACAATTGGGCTTGATGTAGGCTCAAAGTTCGCACTTCGCAAATTCATAAAAGAAATCAATGCTATAAGGGGCACAACCGTTATACTTACCACCCATGATTTAGGGGATATACAGGAGCTCTGCGAAAGACTGATTATCATAAATAACGGAGTTATGATGGAAGACGGAAATCTTTCTGAAATTGTAGAGAGAATCGCTCCATATCGTACACTTGTTGTAGAGTATTACGATTCTGAAGTACCGTCACATCCGAAGGCAGAGATTATTTCAGTCTCAGATAACATCGTTAGATATAAGTTTATGAAGTCAGAAATAACTGCGGCTGCTCTTATCAGTGATTTATCTGCAACAAAGCCGATTAAGGATGTTGGAATCGAAGAAGCCGGAATTGATGAAATAATAAAGATTGCCTATACCACGAAAACTACTGATGGAAACTAATTAATACTGAGGTTCAAAAGCAGATTTGTATTATTGATATTTTTTAATAAATGCCGGATCTGTAATGCTGTATTATTCTGAATATGTCAAAATAAATAAAAAAAATATTAATAATTGTTAATTTTTAATATAGACAATATGATTTATAAATGATATCTTTTTGATATCAAATTAAAACAGCGTTGGCTATTTGTTTTTGTATTGAGATAGGAGGAAGAAAAAATGGATGAGAATGAAAAGAAGATAACATCAGGAATAGTGGTGGAGGAAAAAATATATACAACGGCAAAGCTGGGTATGCTTGTCTTACTTGCTGTACCGATTGTATATCTGATTGCAATTGCCATGATCATTTTTGGCTCTGTATTATTCGTCCCTGGCATAATTATTGCATGTGTTGCATGGTTTCCGCTTTGTGGACTTAGAGTGTTAAAACCAAATGAAGCACTTGTTCTTACATTGTTTGGTAAGTATAAAGGTACTATCAAAGAAGAAGGATTTTATTTTATAAATCCGTTTTGTACCGCAGTTAATCCTGCAGCAGCAACAAAGCTTGCTCAAAGTGGTGATTCTCAAAATCAGCAGCAGGCAGTTGCCGCAGCTACAACAACGACTGTTACATCGGATGGACTTGGAAAGAAAATATCTCTTAAAGCCATGACACTAAGTAACGGAAGACAGAAAATAAATGACTGTCTTGGTAATCCTGTTGAAATAGGAATTGCTGTTATCTGGAGAGTGACAGATACTGCAAAAGCTGTATTTAATGTAGATAACTACAAGGAATATCTTTCACTTCAATGTGACAGTGCACTTAGAAATATAGTAAGAATCTATCCTTATGATGTCGCTTCAAATGTAGATACAACAGGAGACGGACAATCAGATGAAGGAAGCTTAAGAGGTTCATCGGAGGTTGTTGCCGAAAGAATAAGAAATGAAATTCAAAGCAAGGTAAATGAAGCAGGACTTGAAATTATAGAAGCACGTATTACATATCTTGCATATGCACCTGAAATAGCTTCAGTAATGCTGCAACGTCAGCAGGCATCGGCAATCATTGATGCGAGAAAGATGATAGTTGACGGAGCTGTAGGTATGGTAGAAATGGCACTCGAAAGACTTAATGAAAAGGAACTTGTCCAGCTTGATGAGGAAAGAAAAGCTGCAATGGTTTCTAATCTGCTTGTGGTGTTATGCGGCAACCACGATGCACAGCCGATTGTTAATTCAGGAAGCCTGTATTAATGGCTGAAAAAAAACAAATACCTTTGCGACTGTCAGAAAAATTGTATGCCGATATAGCCGCATGGGCAGAGGATGATTTCCGTTCTGTAAATGGTCAGATAGAATATTTGCTTTCGGAATGTGTGAGACAGCGCAAGAAGGATGGAAAATATGTATCGGAGCAAATTGATGTTCCACCGGAATTAGATATAAAATAACCGAGATAAAAAACATATTTTAAGTAAGAACAACTGATTGCTCCGGGAATATTGGGAATATATCAGTTTGCAGTAAAAGGGATGATTGGATGAGAGTAAGAAGGCTATATATTAATAAGATTCATGTGATAATGGAAATATTATCCTATGTTATATTGCTTATTTGCTACGCAGTTACAATATACAGTATTTCTATTTCACCTGTCAGGGTGCCTACACATTATGATTTTGAAGGGAATATAGATGGATATGGTTCACCTTATTCATATCTGTTTCTTCCGACAATAATGTTGATTACAAATATTACAATTTCATTAATAATGCATTTTGTAGATGCTAAAAATTGGAATATGCCGTTTAAAATCAATGCCGGAAGGGAATTGGTGGTGTATAGAGATATTAGTTATATGTTTGTTGCAATGGAAGTACTGTTTTCATGCTTTACGCTCACTTCATCAATAAGTAATTTCGATTTAGAGTATACCGGTAAAATTACTTCTATTGCGGCCATCGTAATGATTATATTATTGTTTATGGTAATTACTGTTCCTACTATATTTGCATACAGGCATAATAAAATTTAGATATACAAATTGTATAGTACAAAGAAATCAAAAAGTCAGCATTTTATGTTGACTTTTGTATTTTTGCATGATAAAATTCAGTTCTGTGTGATATAAATTTTTATATTCCTTGCTTTTGGAGAAATCCAAAGGCCACTAGACCATAAGGAGGTGCAATAACATGAACAAGTATGAATTAGCGTTAGTTGTTAGTGCAAAGATTGAAGAAGATGCCAGAACAGCAGTTGTTGATAAGGCAAAGGCTATAGTAGAGAAGGCCGGCGGTACAATCACTAACATCGAAGATTGCGGTAAGAAGAAGCTTGCATATGAAATTCAGAAGATGAGCGAAGGCTTCTATTACTTTATACAGTTTGATGCAGAGCCTGAAGCTCCTGCAGCAGTAGAATCTAACGTTCGTATTATGGAAAATGTTCTCAGATATCTTTGCGTAAGAACAGACGCTGAATAGAAGATTGGAGGAATTCCTATGAACAAAGTAATTTTGATGGGTCGTTTGACTCGTGATCCGGAAGTAAGATATTCACAGGGCGCAGAGCCTTTAGCAATTGCCAGATATACATTGGCAGTTGATAGACGCGGCAGAAGAGATGCTAACAGCGGAGAACAGACAGCAGATTTTATCCAGTGTGTTGCATTTGGCAGAGCAGGAGAGTTTGCAGAAAAGTATTTCCGTCAGGGTATTAAGATAGCTGTTACAGGTAGAATTCAGACAGGCAGCTACACAAATAAGGATGGTGTAAAGGTTTACACTACTGAAGTTGTTGTAGAGGAGCAGGAGTTCGCTGAGAGCAAGTCTTCAAGCGATGCAAATGCAGGAAGCTATCAGCCACAGGACAGACCGGCACCACAGGGAGCCGGAGCTGAAGGATTTATGAGTATTCCGGATGGAATTGAAAACGATTTACCATTTAAGTAAGATTTATGGAGGTAAATAAAATGGCTTATAATAAAGCAGAGAAGAGCGATCGTCAGGACGCTCCTATGAAGAGAAGACCTATTCGTAGAAGAAAAAAAGTTTGCGCTTACTGTGCAGACAAGAATGCTGTTATTGATTATAAAGATGCTAACAAGCTTAAGAGATACGTATCTGAAAGAGGTAAAATTCTTCCTAGAAGAATTACAGGAAACTGTGCTAAGCACCAGAGAGCTCTTACAGTAGCAATCAAGAGAGCAAGACACGTAGCAATTATGCCATACGTAGTAGATTAATTGAAAAATAAAAAACCACGTGTATGCGTGGTTTTTTTGTTTGATAGGGTAAGTATCTAAAAATTCCCATAAATTACATGCGATATATGTCAAATATTTGCAATATGACAAATATTTATTTTGCGTACATTGAAATTGCTTTTTTTTAGTGTTATAATGTGAACTAATTGTAAAATGCTATAGGAATGGAGTGGTATCATGAAATTCACAAAAATGGAAGGACTTGGAAATGATTACGTTTATGTAAACTGCTTTGCCGAAACAATTGACAATCCAAGTGAAATTGCTGTAAAGGTAAGCGACAGACATTTTGGCATTGGTTCGGATGGTCTGATATTGATTAAACCATCTGATGTTGCGGATTTTACAATGGAAATGTATAATGCGGATGGTTCTCAATCGGAAATGTGCGGAAACGGAATCAGATGCGTTGGCAAATATGTTTATGATTATGGACTGACTGATAAAACAGAGGTAGCCATAGAAACATTAGCCGGTATTAAATATCTTAAATTTGATATAGAAAAGAAAGATGCAAATGACAGAGGCAAGGTTAAACTTGTGACAGTTAATATGGGTGCTCCTATATTAACTCCATCAGAAGTTCCTGTAGAAGTTAGTGACAAGTCAAAGATACAAACTTTACCGAACGGACAGGAGCTTGTCCTTAATTACCCTTTGGAGGTTGACGGGACAAATTATGACATAACCTGTGTTTCAATGGGCAATCCCCACTGTATTAGTTTTGTGGATAGCGTTGATGATTTTCCACTTGAGAAAATTGGGCCGATGTTTGAGAATAATACTATTTTTCCAAGACGTGTCAATGCAGAATTTGTTGAAATTGTAAACAGAAATTATGTAAAGATGCGGGTATGGGAAAGAGGCACAGGCGAAACTTTGGCATGCGGAACAGGAACATGCGCAACGGCGGTCGCATGTATGCTTAATAATTACACCGAAGATACGGTCACAGTTAAATTACTTGGTGGCGAGCTCATAATCAGATGGGATAAAGATAATAATCTCATTTATATGACAGGACCGGCAACAACAGTATTTGACGGTGAAATTGATTTATAAATAAAATAGGAATTGTATCATTGGAGGAAGCATAATGTTTAAAGTAAATAACAACTTTTTAAAATTACCGGGAAGTTATCTTTTTTCAACAGTTGCAAGAAAACAGAGAGAATATCAGGCAGCTCATCCGGAAGCAGAAATTATAAAATTAAGCATAGGTGACGTAACACAGCCTTTGGCACCTGCCATAGTGGAAAGACTTCACGAAGCAGTAAGCGAAATGGGTGTTGCAGAAACCTTTAAGGGATACGCACCGGATTTGGGATATGAATTTTTAAGAAGCACAATTGCTAAGCATGATTACAAGTCAAGAGGCGTAGATATCGCAATCGATGAGATTTTTGTAAGCGACGGAGCAAAATGTGATTCGGCAAATATACAGGAAATATTTGATGCAGAAAGCAAAATTGCAGTATGTGATCCGGTTTACCCTGTTTATGTTGATTCTAACGTTATGGCTGGAAGAACAGGTGAATACGACGAAAAAACAGGTCTTTGGAGTAACGTAATATATATGCCGTGCAAGGAAGAAAATGGGTTTGCTCCTGAGCTTCCAACTGTTGTTCCGGATGTTATTTATCTTTGTTTCCCAAACAATCCAACAGGTGCAACAATTACTAAGGAACAGCTTCAGACATGGGTTGATTATGCTAATATGAATAATGCTGTTATCATTTACGATGCTGCATACGAAGCATACATAAGTGAGGACAATGTGCCACATACTATATATGAATGTGATGGTGCAAAGACTTGTGCAATTGAGCTTAGAAGCTTCTCAAAAAATGCCGGATTTACGGGAACAAGACTTGGTTTTACCGTAATACCTAAGGAACTTAAGGATGCGGATGGTGTTTCATTAAATGCACTTTGGGCAAGAAGACATGGAACAAAGTACAATGGAGCTCCATACATTATTCAGGCAGCAGGTGAGGCTGTATATTCAGATGAAGGCAAGAAACAGACTGCAGAGCAGATAGCATACTACATGAACAATGCAAAATACATTTATGACGGATTAAAGTCAGCAGGATATTCAGTTTCAGGTGGTGTAAATGCACCATATATATGGCTTAAGACACCGGATAACATGTCTTCATGGGATTTCTTTGATTATATGCTTGATAAGGCAAATATCGTAGGTACACCGGGTTCGGGCTTCGGACCAAGTGGTGAAGGATACTTCAGACTAACTGCATTTGGTACATATGAGAACACTGTAAAGGCTATAGATAGAATAAAGTCTTTATAAAAGAAAAAAAGGGAGATAGATATGGCAATAGAAAAGTATGGTAAGATTACTGTTGAAACTTGTGATATAGAGGGATTAAAGGTTATTACACCAACTGTGTTTGATGATTTTAGAGGCTTCTTTATGGAAACGTATCAAAAAAAGGACTTTGTTGCAGCAGGCATTGATGTTGATTTTGTTCAGGATAATCAGTCAAGCTCAAAAAAAGGCGTATTAAGAGGATTACATTTTCAGGTGAATTATCCACAGGATAAGCTTGTAAGGGTTGTTCAGGGAGAAGCGTTCGATGTTGCAGTTGATCTTAGAAAAGGTTCTAAAACATTCGGTAAATGGTTTGGGGTAAAATTATCTGAACAAAACAAGAAACAATTTTTTATTCCAAAGAATTTTGCTCATGGTTTTTTTGTATTATCTGACCATGTTGAATTTACTTATAAGTGTTCAGACTTCTATCATCCAAATGATGAGGGCGGATTGATGTGGAATGATCCTGATATAGGAATAGAATGGCCTTTAATTGAAGGAATGACAAAAGATGACGTTATTTTGTCTGAAAAGGACCAGAAATGGCCTTCTCTTAAAGAGTATATGAAAATAATGAAATAATATTAAAAAGCCCCGTTTGTTTTATATGCAATAGGGGCTTTTATGAATATAGGGACAATGAAATGAAAAGTTTTTTAAAAGAATTTTTACAATTTAAAAATTTGTTTGTTGAATTAGTCAGAAAGGGGATAAAACTAAAATACAGAAGGTCATATCTTGGTATTATATGGTCGATGATAGAACCGTTGTTGACAATGATTGTCCTTGCACTTGTGTTTGGAACACTGTTTGGATATACGGACAAATCATTTCCGGTGTATATTCTGGCAGGAAGATTGATATATAGTCTGTTTTCGCAATCAACAACAGCTGCACTTAAATCAATCAGACAAAATGAAGCAATGATAAAAAATGCATATATAAAATATATGTGCTGGCTTTATT
>CALZHV010000061.1 GCA_945787485.1 uncultured Lachnospiraceae bacterium | reverse complement strand
CTTACATGCTTATATTCTGGGCTTTCAACATCCAAAAACAGATGAGTATATTGAGTGTGCAGCTCCAATTCCGGAGTATTTTAATGAATTACTAAAGAAACTAAAATAAGGGTGGCATAATTGTCACCCTTAGCTTTTTAGGAGAAGCGTGAAAATGAATAAGAGAAATATTTTATCTATGTTTATAGGTGATAAGGATTTTTATAAGAAAACAGCGTTGATTGTTGTTCCTATCATCATTCAGAATACTGTAAGTAATGTTGTAAATTTTTTAGACAATGTGATGGTTGGTCAGGTTGGTACTTTGCAAATGTCTGCAGTAGCAATTATTAACCAGCTTTTATTTGTGTTTAATCTCTGTATCTTCGGCGGTCTTGCGGGACCGGGAATTTTTTCTACACAGTATGTTGGTGCAGGAGATAACAAGGGTGTACAAAACTGTTTTAGATTAAAGCTATGGTTGGCTTTGATTATGACAGGAATTGCCATGTTTATCTTTCTTTGCTTTCCGACACCACTTATTAATATTTACTTGAAGGAAAGTGGAAAGAGCGCAGTCGAGGTAATGTATTATGCAAAGGAATATCTTTCCGTCATGGTATGGGGATTGTTACCCTTTGGACTTACTTGTTCTCATGCAATGACCCTGAGAGAATGCGGAGAAACCAGACTTCCGATGATTGCCAGTGTGACAGCAATTTTTGTAAATCTTGTTTTTAACTGGATTTTAATCTTTGGTAATTTAGGGTTCCCAAGGCTTGGAGTGAAAGGTGCAGCTATAGCAACTGTTCTTTCTCGATGCATTGAATTTTTGATTGTATGTATAGCCACACATGTACAGCAGGAAAAATTTATGTTTATCAAGCATGCATACAGAAGCGTCAAGGTCCCTTTGACATTGGTTAAGAATGTAACGATAAAGGGATTGCCGTTATTATTAAATGAATTTTTATGGTCATCAGGACTTGCAGCAATTTTAGCCTGTTATTCTCTTAGAGGTATTGATGCGGTTGCAGCCTGCAATATTACTTCTACCATTAACAATATATTTAATGTGGTATTTTTATCTATGGGAAATGCAGTCTCTATCATGGTAGGGCAGGCACTTGGCGCAAATGACAATAAGCTTGCAAAGGATTTGGCATGGAAGCTTATGGCAACTGCATTTCTTTCCTCTGTTGTAATCGGAGCAATTATGTTTTTGATTGCTCCGGCTATTCCGCATATTTATAATACGGAGTTTGAGGTTCGACAAATGGCTTCGAATCTTTTACGAGTGCAGGCTGTGATGATGCCTTTCTTTTCCATTACACATTGCTGTTATTTTACCCTTCGTGCAGGTGGCAGAACAGTTATTACCTTTTTCTTTGACTGTGCATTTACCTGGGTTTGTGCTTATAGTGTAGCATATTTACTGACTCATTTTACCGTATGGTCTATTGTGGTGATTTATGCTTGCGTACAGGGATTAGATATTCTAAAGGGAATCATTGGAATTACATTAGTTCAAAATGGTGTATGGATTCGAAATATCGTAGATGACAATGCATAGCTTTGGTTAATTTTTCAAAAATCTTGAATTTGTAAGCAAAATTTTGTATACTATTTGTA
This sequence comes from uncultured Lachnospiraceae bacterium, assembly GCA_945787485.1. GTDB lineage: Bacteria > Bacillota > Clostridia > Lachnospirales > Lachnospiraceae > Coprococcus_C. Next base: position 9,333 of record CALZHV010000061.1, on the reverse strand, counting down.
GAAAATATCATATTTTCATTTTTTACAGAAGGGTGGTATGCGTATGAACACAATCATTACTATAGGAAGACAGTTTGGATCAGGCGGACATGAGATTGGTCAAAAGCTTGCAGATCACTATGGAATAAAATGTTATGATAAGGAGCTTTTATCAAGAGCAGCAAAGGAAAGTGGTTATTGTGAGGAAATGCTTAAGAATCACGATGAGAGACCAACAAATTCATTTTTATATAATCTGGTAATGGATACCTATACCTTTGGTTATAATTCTTCTTCCTTTGTTGATATGCCGATTAGTCATAAGGTTTTTATGGCTCAGTTTGATGCAATTAAGAAAATAGCAGACGAGGAGCCATGTGTTATCGTTGGCAGATGTGCTGATTATGCGTTGCAGGAATACAAAAACTGCTTACATATTTTTATTCACGCAGATGAAGCATCAAAGATTAAACGTATCAAGGAACGATATGATATCCAGGATGATAACAAAGCACGTGAGATGATGGTCAAAAAAGATAAATCCCGTCAAAGCTATTATAACTATTACTCAACAAAAAAATGGGGACGTGCCGACAGTTATGACTTATCTATAAACAGTAGTATTCTGGGCGTGGATGGCACTGTGGAAATGATATGTAAATATGTAGAAGCGTTTGAGAAAAATAGATAATATACTAAAATGACGGGTGACATGCCCGTCATTTTTTGTATAAGGGAAAAGCTGTAGCGTGGTGGAGAGGAAGAATGGAAAATTTAATTTCAAATATCAAAGAAGTAAAAGTACATGGAAGAACGTCAGACAACAGAGCACCGTTAACCTTATTCTGGACTGCAAGCGGTTTTGAATGTAACGTATCCGGTTCTCAGTTATGGGTAGAGGTTGAAGTAAACTATACGAATTTTGAACCCTGGTTTAGTTATACCATCAATGGGGACTGGATAGGTAGACAAATGCTTACCAAGGGAAGATACTGGATTTGTTTATTCCGTGGAATGAATCCTGAAAAAATCAAAAATGTGCATTTCTATAAGGATGTACAGCCACTGGGCGGGGAGGAAAATTCCTGGATTCAGATTCACTCCTTACGATATGATGGCGTGTTTTTCCAGGTAGAAGATAAGCCATTAAAGATCGAATTTATTGGAGACAGTATTACTTCCGGAGAAGGCTTGTTTGGAGCAAGACAGGAAGAAGACTGGATTCCTATGTTTTTCTCTGCATTAAGAGATTACAGCTACCTGACGGCAAAGAAATTAAACGCTGATTACAGAGTGTTTTCTCAAAGCGGATGGGGGCTATATAATTCCTGGGATAATAATCCAAATGCAGCCATACCAAAATACTATAAAGAGATATGCGGCTTTATGACCGGTAAAGAAGCAATTGCACTTGGGGCACAAGAGCAAAATGATTTCTTGGCCTGGCAGCCTGATGTGATTGTTGTAAATCTTGGAACAAATGACATGTGCTCCTTTGAACAGCCTGAATGGAAAAATCCGCAAACCGGTGAAACTCATAAAATGCACAAAAATGCAGATGGTACCTATTGTAAAGAAGATGTGGCTTTATTTGAAAAAGCAGTCGTTGATTTTTTATGCCTGCTTCGTGAATGCAATCCAAAGGCGAAAATTATCTGGTGCTTTGGAATGTTAAGCCTGGATTTTCAAATGCCAATTGTGAATGGTATCAGTAACTATCAGGATATAAAGAATGATCAGAACGTTTTCTATTTGCAATTACCGGAGACAAATGACAATAATGTCGGTTCGAGACAGCATCCGGGACCAATTTGTCATGCACAGGCGGCTGATGTATTGTCAGCATTTATCAGCAGTCATTTGAACTGATTGTTATCATTACAAAGATAAAAGCAAAAGATACGATATATGATGTATACAGCTATATATCGTATCTTTTTTAGATTCATAAATTGCTTTTACAAGATGTTAATTCGTAAAGATTTACAAAAATGCTGGAGAAGAGTAATATATTTCTATGCGTTAAATAACAATTTAATGAAATGATATTGACATAGAAAGTAGTAGGGGCTAAAATATAGATATCAGGTAAAATATAGGAAAATAAGGAATTTGGCATGGGAAAACGTTCAGAATATCAGCTTAAATTAAAAATGCAAAAGCATGAAAAACTAAATGAATTAAAAAATCAGCTTCCGGACTATGTGCATCATTATCTGGATGATATGGTCATCGATTATCAGATTAATACGCTGGTTGCATATGCACGTGATCTGATTACATTTTTTGAGTTTATTCAGGAAAGAAATCCTGTCTATAAAAACACAAAAATTAAGGATATACCATTGTCTTTGTTAGAATCCCTCACATATCAGGATATCACAGAATATCGAAATTATCTTGCATCAAATTATGGAACACATATGCACACCAATCAATCCTCAAGTATTGAACGACGTATGGCGCCACTTAGAGGTTTCTTTGCAGATGCCTGTAATAATAAAATCATTTCAAATAATCCAACAGCTATCCAGAATACCCATCGTAAAAAAAGAAAGGAAAAGAAAGAAATTGTTTATTTGGAAAATGATGAAGTAAGTCGTCTTTTATATTATATTGACAATTCTATGGTTGCCTCTGAAAAACAGCAGAAATTCTGTTTAAAAACGCATTTACGTGATATGGCAATTATGACCTTACTTTTGAACACAGGTATTCGTGTATCAGAATGTGTTGGCATAGATATGAATGATTTAAACTTTACTGACAACTCTGTCAAAATTGTTCGTAAAGGTGGTAATGAATCTACCATTTATTTTAATGAAAATACGAAACAGGCTTTACAAAAATATATAGAACTGGAACGACCCAAATTCGTATCCGAGAATGGTGAAAAAGCTTTATTCTTATCATCCAAGCATCAACGCATGGCTGTAAGAAGCATCCAGGCCATGGTAAAAAAATATTCATTAGAGGCTATTCCGAACAAGAATCTCTCACCGCATAAAATGAGAAGCAGCTACGGAACAGCCCTTTATGAACAAACCGGCGATATCAGATTAGTCGCTGATGTATTAGGTCATGTTGATGTGACTACTACTGCAAAGCACTACGCAGCAATGAAAACAAAGCATATGAAACAGGCAGGAAAGATTGATCCATATGCGTAATTGCATTTTATTTTAGCATTCCATGAAGTATCCGATCTAATTCCTTCATATTGATTGGCTTGGAAATAAATCCGTTCATACCACATTCTGCGGCAGCCATTCTGTCTTCATCATATGCATTTGCAGACATTGCAACGATACGGATTGCTGCCAAAGAAAGATCATTAAGCGCTCTTATACGACGTGTTGCTTCATATCCATCCATGATAGGCATCTGAATATCCATGAGAACTAAATTGTATTCTCCCGGTTTGGAAGCAGATACTTTATTCACTGCTTCCTGTCCGTTTTCAGCAACGTCTACAGTAATACCGTAATCGCCTAAAATTTCTGCTGCAATTTCACGGTTAAAGTCATTATCTTCAACAAGTAAGATTTTTTTACCCTTAAAGTATTCATAATCTTTTGCATTGCAAATAGGCGAATCTACTTTTTCTTTTGTCTGTAATCTTAAATCCAAATGAATAATGAATTCTGTGCCCTTGCCCTGCTCTGATTTTACACCGATGGTACCATTCATCATGTTAATAATATTTTTGACAATAGACATTCCAAGTCCTGTGCCTTGTATTTTGCTGACAGTTGAGATCCTTTCACGCTCGAATGGATTGAATATATGCTCCAAAAACTCCTTACTCATACCGATACCGGTATCCTTGATACGGATTTCGTAATGTCCCTTTCCATCAGATGCGATGGGGCTTTGCGATATACGTACAGAAATGGCACCACCCGGAGGAGTAAATTTAATAGCGTTTGACAACAGATTTAATAATACCTGATTCAAACGTATTTTATCACAATATACATCTTCATCCATGACATCCATGGTGTCCATATATAATTCCAGCTGCTTTGCATGAACCTGCCCACTGATGATGGTTTTTATGTCATGAAGTACATCAGAAAGATTTACCTCTGTTTCATCCAGATAAATTTTCCCGCTTTCAATACGGCTCATATCCAATACATCATTTATCAGTGACAGCAGATGATTGCTGGAAGAAAGAATCTTTGAAAGATATTCCTTCACCTTTTTTTCATTATCTATATTGGAAATTGCCAATGTAGCAAATCCAATGATAGCATTCATTGGTGTACGAATGTCATGAGACATATTGCTCAGGAAGGTACTCTTTGCTCTATTTGCACTCTCTGCGGCATCGGCTGCTTCTTCAAGCGCCTTATTAATATTCCTGTCTTTTGTACGGTCAGACATTACAAGGATATATTTCTTTTTATCCTGAATGTTACTGCAAAATGCAATGACATGGAACCAACGAAGCTCTCCTGTTCTTTGATGAATATACTCTCTGTCCCACTCTCCTTGTTGACCGGGCTTAATGGCAGAAAGCTGGTCTAAGATAAGCAAAGCTTCTTTGTTCTTTACAAGCTGATCCAGCTCATGAATATTCTCACGAGCCTTTCTTTCGGGTATACCCATCAGCTTTTCAATATTGGGACTGATATAGTCTACGTGTAACTTTTCTGCATCCATCATCAGAAATACATCATCCACGTTTACAAGAACCTTTGAGAAAAATTCATCACGATAAAGAATCTCTGTATCCTTTTTCTTAAGCTTAAGCTGGTTTCTTCGAATTACGAATCCAAGCATAAGTAATGCCAGTGAGTCAGCCCACAGATGCATGTTGGTCCAATTACTGCTAATAAGATTATTTAGTGAACGATTAGCCTGATGATATATTTCAGTCAGATGGGATACGCTTTCTGAATATATGGTATTTGATACAAAAAGGTAATATCGGGCACTGAACATGATAACCATAATTATTATTAATATGATAATAACGGTAGTCCTCAGACGTTTCTTCATGAAATGTTCTCCTTCAAGTCAAGTTCCCTTTTTTATGTGAGTTGGGTAATACTCTGCGTTGTCAGTGTATAAAGCTCTTTTAGCTCTATAAACTTTTTCTTTGCAACGGGAATATCTGCGCAATTTCTTAATCCTTCTGTGAGTTCAAACACCACTTCATACATTTTTTCAAAAAACATATTCTGGCAAATCCCCTTGAGCTTATGAGCTGCCTGAAAGGCCTCCTTGTAATCGTCGGCATTCATTGCAAGCTCGAGTTCATGAAAAGAACCTTCATCAAGAAACATCCTTGCAAATCTGGTAATTCTTTCATCTGTCCTAACGTTTTCTTTCATTTTTTCGTAATTGCCACCAATTACTTCATATAGCTCTTTTGTTGTCATAAGCCCCCCGTATTGTGTTTTCTCATAAAAGATTTTGATTTTTCGCAACAAGTGATTATTCTTAGTTTGTAACTTTGATGGTATGTTATCTGGGAAGAAATAATAAAACCGTTGCAGATATAACAGGAATGACTCCAAGAATCATTCCTGTTATAAAAAGCTTTTTACATGGTTTATTTTTGATTAACATGATAATACCTGCAACAATAAATACAGTCATAACCATAAGAGATATGATTGCAAGCGCTGCAAAAACGATAGTCAAATTGATCATATGTTTATTCCTGCTCTTCTTTATCTGAAGCTTCCTTATTATTTTCATTCTGCATCTGATTCAATCCATCAGCAGAATTATTCTTCTTCATGTATTCAAACAATTTGATTTTGTTCTGGTTTCGAACCAGGATGGAGGTTATATTTTCAAAAGCCTTTTTTTCAGGCTCTGTATAATTTACCATCTTCAAGGAATCTGCATCTATATATAGAAGCTTTAAGTACTTTGATGTTGTTGGAGGCAAATCTCTTAATACCAGACGATTTTCTACTACAGATTTGATAAATGCAAATACTACAGCAAAAATCGGTACACCAACAATCATTCCGACTACACCCCATACTCCGCCAAAGAAGGTAATGGCAAAAATAACCCAGAAGCTTGAAAGTCCGGTAGAATTACCCAGAATCTTTGGTCCAATGATATTACCGTCAACCTGCTGCAGGACAATCACGAAAATAAGAAAATACAAAGCCTTTAGCGGATCTACCAAAACAATTAAAAGTAAAGATGGTATTGCACCTAAAAATGGTCCAAAGAATGGGATTATATTGGTTACCCCAATGATAACACTGATTAACAATCCAAATGGTGTCTGCATGGCACTTGTTCCAACAAAGCATATCAGACCAATAATAATGGAATCCACGATTTTACCAACAAAGAATCCGCCAAAGGTTTTACTTGAAAATCTCACATTGCTGATGTATCTGTTAGCAGTATCTACAGGAAAAAATGCATAAGCAATTTTTTTTGCCTGTGCAGCCATTTGATCCTTGCCGGATAAGAGGTAAATGGAAATAATAAATCCAATGATAATGTTAAAGCTCTGCTTTACAAAAGAAATTGCTCCCATGGAAATGGACATAATCATATTGTTCAGCTGAGGTAACACTTTGTTATTTAACACATTCTCTATATAGGAAGAATATTGATTATACAAATTTAAAGCAAACGGTTTTATGTCCGGATTCTTTTCAAGTATATCATTTACCCATGTAGTGATAGTTTCCTGATAGGTTGATGACTGCTCAATGATGGTACCAATACTCTTTCCAACCTGTGGAATAACCATTGCAAAAAAACCATATACTAATAAAGCAAAAAATGCAAGTGTAATTAACACGGAAACAGAACGAATTCCTTTTTTGTTTTTCTCTTTATGCAATACTCTAAACAGAGGAATTGTAAATTTCCTTTCAATTATATTTTGTAATGGAGTTAATAAATAGGCCAGGATTATACCATCAATTACAGGCATCAAAATCACAAGATACTTTCTTAACGTATCAAGTACATTGCTCATATGGAACAAGGCATAATAAGCAAGTAAGGATGCTATAATAACCAAAAATGCAGTTATTCCCCATTTAAAATAGCTGTTGTCTTTTTTCATAAGTTTCGTTCTCCTGTTTTACTTGGAATGAAAATCAAAATGATATATCATTAGTCTATAGTCTAATAAAATTATATCATATTTATTCTTGAATATTAAAGATGAGGAACTGAAAATTAATGAAAATTAAACAAATGACAAGCCTAATTAGAAGGGCGATTGAGGATTACAATATGATACAGGAAGGTGACAATATTGCTATCGGAATTTCCGGTGGAAAAGATTCTCTCACACTGCTGTATGCACTTAGTAGTCTGCAGGCATATTATCCTGAAAAATTTAAGCTGTATGCTGTTACGGTTGATTTGGGCTTTGGTAATCTGAATCTAAATGAAATACGACAATTGTGTCAGAAATTAAATGTCGAATATCATGTAGTAGAAACTGATATTGGTAAAATTGTTTTTGAAGACCGCAAGGAAAGCAATCCCTGCTCTTTATGTGCAAAGCTGAGAAAAGGTGCTTTGAATCAGGCAATGAAAGAGCTAGGCTGCAATAAAATAGCTTATGCACATCATAGAGATGATGTTATCTCAACGATGTTTCTTTCCATGCTGTATGAAGGACGTATGCATACCTTTCAGCCGGTTACATACTTAGAGCGTATGGATTTGACAGTGATTCGACCTATGATTTATGTAAAAGAGGCAGATGTGAAAGGCTTTGTGAATAAGTATGAATTACCGGTTGTAAAAAGTCCATGCCCGGCCGATAAGCATACTAAACGTGAATATGTTAATCAGCTGTTGCAACAAATAAATCGTGAAAATCCAGGTGTAAAGGACAGAATCTTTGCTGCAATCCGGACAGGTGGATTTGAGGGTTGGGGAAGATGGGAATAACCCCACCTTCCCGGCATAAGGAATAAATCTAGAAATGATTAGATTTAAGCTCTGTAGAATAATATGGAATAATCAGGTAATTACCGGACTGAATATTATTTGAAGATAATGCATTCATTTGCTTTATCTCACTAATATAATCATTTATATTGGCATAAAAAGCTTGGTCCATATTCTCTTTGGCAATCGACCATAGGGTGTCTCCACGTTCGATCTGAATGCTCTTATAGTATTTATAATTTACCTGATGATCAGATAAGGTACTGGCTTCAGAGCAGATAGAAAAAGAAAATAGAACTATTGCCAGTATAAGCAAAACAGAAGACAGAATCAAAATGATATTTCTCTTCACCTCTAATTTTCTCCTGTAATTTTTTCGCATGGCTCTTTCATAATAAGTATTCATCATTTGTACACCCCATTCATAAAAATAACTGATTGTCGAACATCTTTTCCGAACTATTGTTTGATATATTTGTATTATAATGAACAGATGTTTTGTTGTCAATACATATTTCGAACATTTATTTGGAATATGTGTTTGCATATATAAAAAAGATATGCTATAATTTTTTTAGAATTTACAATTTAAGGAGGCTCTTATGGCAAATCGAAAAATATCCGCAAAGCAAAAAGAGATATTAGAATATATTAAGGAAGAAATATTAAAAAAGGGATATCCGCCTGCTGTTCGTGAAATTTGTGAGGCAGTTAATTTGAAATCTACTTCCTCTGTGCATGCACACCTGGAAACATTGGAGAAAAATGGATATATCAGACGTGACCCGACAAAGCCAAGAGCTATTGAAATTATGGATGACAGCTTTCAGCTGGTTCGACACGAAATGGCAAGTCTTCCTATCATTGGTACTGTTGCTGCAGGGCAGCCGATTCTTGCACAGCAAAATGTGGAAGGATATTTCCCGATTCCTACCGAGATGTGTCCTCCCGGTGAATCCTTTGTTTTAAAGGTAAAGGGAGACAGTATGATTAATGCCGGAATCTTTAACGGAGATCATATCTTTGTTCAAAGCTGTAATACAGCTTCTAATGGTGATACTGTTGTGGCTTTGGTTGATGACTCAGCAACTGTAAAGACCTTTTATAAAGAAAAAGGACACTATCGTCTTCAGCCTGAAAACGATGAGATGGATCCTATCATTGTAGATGATGTTGAGATTCTTGGAAAGGTTTTTGGAGTATTTCGTTTATATCACTAAGCACATAAAAAGCTGTAGCATTACTCCGATTGGAGTTATGCTACAGCTTTTATTTATAAATTCACAATTTTTCCATCTCTCCAGATTCTCTCTAAATCATAGTAGCCTCTGCTCTCTTTATCAAATACATGGACTATGATATCCTGAAAATCCAGCAAAATCCAGTTAGCTGTATTGTAGCCTTCTGTCTGTCTTGCATGTATATGCATTTTGGCAAGCTGCTCTACAACGT